>WHTQ01000054.1 GCA_009377645.1 Micromonosporaceae bacterium
CGCTCGCGACAGCAACACCAGGCCCGGCCGCTTAACCACGGGCTACGCTCCGCTACACCCGCTCGCGACAGCAACACCAGGCCCGGCCGCTTAACCACGGGCTACGCTCCGCTACACCCGCTCGCGGCCGTGGTCGGCGAGCTGGGCGAGGCCGGTCACGATGCCGCCAGCCAGGTCACCGCCGTTGAAGGACGCGGTCATCGACAGCGCCGCCAGCTTGCAGTCCCGGTCGGGCAGCCGCCGCCGCGCCAGCGGGCCGGTCACGATCTCCAGCGCCCGCTGGTTCGGCGACACGCTGATCAGCACCGAGCGGGTTGGGTCGGGCAGCTGAGTGTGCAGCTTCTCCGCGGCCCCGCGGGCCGGCTCGTCGAGATCGCCCACGTAGACACTGAACGTCAGCCCGGTGCTCTCGTCGGCGGTGCGCAGCGCCTCGTCGATCCGTAACAGCTGCCGGGTGGTGAACGGTCCCTCCAGCGCCTGCCGGTCCGGGCCGGCGGTCTCCCCCGGCTCGGCCAGCGCCACCTCACCAGCGGTCACTTGCGCCTCCTGTCGAACCCTGCAGCTGCCCGCCGCGGTCCGGCTCGGCGGTCCCGGCGGTCAGCTCCGGCCGCCCGGTCGGGTTCGCCGGGTGCCGGTGATTGGCCAGATACCACACCGGAACGAACTCGTACGGCCGGCCGGGCCGGTATCGCTTGGTCGCCTGCGGGCCGCCGATCGACGCCAGCGCCCAGATCACCGCCACGATGGCGGCCGGCACAACCACCAGAAACAGCACCTGCTCCGGACCAGACACCTCGACTCCCGCCGCGGATCGAATCAGACCTCGTTCACGGTAGCCGAACCCGGCTCCGACCAAACCGGCGGGTGCCGGCCCGACCACGGCGCCGCCTGCTCCAGCTGCGCGGCCACCTGCAGCAGCAGCCCGTCCGCACCCGGATCGGCCGCCAGCATCACCCCGACCGGGTCTCCGTCCGCGGTGGCGCCCATCGGCAGCGACACCGCCGGCGCGCCGGTCAGGTTGTAGACCGCGCAGTACGGCGAGAACCGCTTCTGCCGCGCGAAGTCCTCGGCCGGGTCGCCGGTCTCGGTGAACCACCCGACCGGCGCGGCCGGCTGGGCCAGCACCGGCGACAGCAGCAGCTCCACTCCGGCCAGCCGGTGCGCCGCCGCCCGTACCCGCCCCTGCAGCTCGGACAGCGCCGCCAGCAACCGTGGCACTGATACCGCCCGGCCGCGCTCGCGCAGCCACCGGGTCACCGGCAGCAGCCGGTGCTCCTGCTCCGGCGGGACCGGAGTGGCCAGCGCCAGCGCCTGCCACAGGGTCTCGAACAACGGGGCCGCGTCCGGTCGCAGCGGCGGGTCCACGTCGACCACCTGGTGCCCGGCCTCGCCCAGCAGCTCGGCGGCGGCGTCGACCGCCGCCCGGCAGGCCGGGTCGACCGCGGTGTCGGCCAGCACCGGCCCGGTCCAGCGACCGACCCGCCGCGGCCCCGGATCGGCCCGCCGGGCCGCCGCCAGGTAGCCACCGGGCGGCCCGGGCGGCGGCAGGTACGGCTGGCCCGGCACCGGCGCGGCCATCGCGTCTAGCAGCGCCGCCGCGTCGGTCACGGTCCGCGCGATCGGGCCGTCGGTCGGCAGCCCGAACGCGCCGAACCCGACCGGGCCACCGGAGACCACCCCCCGGCTGGGCTTGAGACCGACCAGGCCGCAGATCGCGGCCGGGATCCGGACCGAACCGCCGCCGTCGTTGCCCTGGGCCGCGCTCACCAGCCCGGCGGCGACCGCGGCCGCCGCTCCCCCGCTGGACCCGCCGGCCGTGTGGCTGGGGCGCCACGGGTTACGGGTGGGCGGCCCGAGCGCGGTCTCGCAGTAGAGCGCGGTGCCGAACTCGCTGGTCGCGGTCTTGCCCAGGCTGACCGTGCCGGCCTGGCGCAGGGCGGTCACCACGTCGGCGTCCTGCTGCGGCACGAACGTGGCGAACACCGCCGAGCCGAAGCCGGTGCGTACCCCGGCGGTGAGAGTGAGGTCTTTGATCGCGACCGGTACGCCGGCCAGTGCGCCGGCCAGCGGACCCGTCGACGCCTGCTGGTCGACGCTGCGGGCTGCCGCCAGCGCCGGCTCCGCGATGACCGTCACGAACGCGCCGATCCCCGGGTCGTGCGTGGCGATCCGGCCGAGATAGTGGCGGACCAGCTCCGCCGCGCCGACCTCCCGGCGCCGGATCGCGGCCGCCTGCTCCAGCGCCGTCAGGTCGTGCAGCTCCGCCACTCTGTCACCCTATGGCCTCGTCACCCTATGGCCGGCCACCGGCCAGTGCCGACGCCGGTAGCAACCCAACGGGCGCCCCTGCTCCGGCTTGGCCGGAGCAGGGGCGCCCGCTCGGGTCCGGGGGTTACTCGCTGGCGGTGGCGCCAGCGGTAGGCGCCGACTTGCGCGACGCGAGGTACGCGACCGCCGCGACTCCGGCGCCGGCGAGCACCACCTGCAGGATCGGCTCCTTCCAGCCGTAGTCCTCGGGGTCGCCGAACGCCAGCGCGAGCAATGAGGCGATCAGCGCGCCAGCGACCGCGAGCACCGGGGCGAGCCAGATCGCGTTGGGCTGCTTGCCCTTCAGCCAGAACCCGCCGATCACGCCGATAACGACGCCGATTCCGATCGCGGCCAAGAAGTTAATCATGGTCAGGCTATGCCTTTCCGGTAGTGGGGGACCGTAGAACACAACTACCTCACTCGGGAAGCAGCCGGTTGTCAAGGCCCCGCGGCTCACCTGATCCGGCAGACCTGCCGGAACCGGTCCACAACCCGGCCCCGAAACATCGATGAGTGATGGAGCCCGCACGCTGCGCGCAGCTACCCGCTGGCGGTGGTCAGCCCGCGGCCGGCCACTGGCAGGCCCGGGACGGTGACCGCGTACGGGCGGGCCAACGCCGGCACCTATCGTGGAGACCGGCGGCCGGATCTGATCCCGCGGGAGGCGCGACGACATGAGCGAGATCGACCTGGCTTTGATCGAGGCGGAGCGGCAGCGGATCCGGGACTCCTACCTGAAGCCGGACCGCCCGGCCAGCACCGCCCGCGGGCTGCACCACGCGGCGCTGCTGTCCTCGGACGTGGAGCGGACCGTCCAGTTCTACCAGGAGCTGCTCGGCTTCCCGCTCACCGAGATCTTCGAGAACCGGGACTACCGCGGGTCGAACCACTTCTTCTTCGACATCGGCAACGGGAACCTGCTCGCGTTCTTCGACTTCCCCGGGCTCGACCTCGGCTCGTACGCGGAGGTGCTGGGCGGCCTGCACCACATCGCGATCTCGGTCGAGCCGGCCGCCTGGCGGGCCGCTAAGCAGCGGCTCGACACCGCCGAGGTGGAGTACCAGCAGGAGAGCGGGGCGTCGATCTACTTCCGGGACCCGGACGGGGCCCGGGTGGAGCTGATCGCCGACCCGCTCGGCGAGATGTACGGCCACCAGGTGCTCTGATCATCGACGGGCACGGCGCGGACACCGAACGCACCCGCGCGCCGTGCGGGAGGTGGGTGCTTGTGTCGCGCCCGTCTACGGTCAGCGCACCAGCATCCGGTCCAGGCCGGCCGGCACCAGGGCGACCAGCATCAGCGCGCCGGTCACCGCGAACGCGGCCGGATAGCCGGTCTGGGCCGCCAGCACCCCGAACCCGACCGCGCCCAGCCCCATCGCGATGTCGAACGCGAGGTTCCACATCGCACTGACCGTCCCGTAGCCGGAGCGCGAGACCCGGCTGAACATCAGCGACAGGGTGGCGTTCTGGCTCACGCCGAAGCCGGCACCGAACAGCAGCATCCCGGCCACCACCACGACCGGGCTGTCGACCAGCACCAACCCGAGCACCCCGGCCGTACCGGCCAGCAGCCCCGGGATCACCAGCCGGGCCGGACCGTGCCGGTCCCCGAACCGGCCGGCCCACCACCGCGCCACGGTGGCGGCCACCGCCTGCCCGAACAGCGCCAGCACGGCCAGGTTGGCCGGACCGCGGGCGAGCGCGAGCGGCAGGAAGGTCACCACGATTCCGCCCGCCGTCGCGGTCGCGGTGAACACCAGCGCCGGCCGCAGCAGCGAACCGGTCCGCAGCCCGGTCAGCACCCCGACCGGCCGGTCCGGGTCGGGGCGGTCCGGGTCCGCCTGGGTCGGGCCGCGACCGGGGTGGCCGGGCAGGCCGGGGTGGCCGGGCAGGCCGGGGTGGCCGGGCAGGCCGGGGACCACCAGCAGCCCGGACAGCACCACCACCGTCGCGATCACGAACACCAGCGGGTAGCCGGCCTGCCCGACCAGGAACACACCGAACGGGAGCGCCACCACCCCGGGCACCCCGATCACCACCCCGTGCAGGCCGAGCCCCTCCCCGCGCCGTTGCGCCGGCACCAGCGAGGCGACCAGCGCACTGCCCAGCACCACGACGATCCCGAACCCCAGGCCCCGGACCGTGCTGACCGCCAGGATCGCCGGCAGCTGCGCCGAGCCGACTAGCGCCAGCGTCGGAGCACCGAGCAGCAGCAGCCCGACTGCGAACACCACCCGGTAGCCGAACCTCGCCACCAGCCGCGGCGCGGCCAGCTCGGCGGCCACGGTGGCGAACAGTAGCGCCCCGGTGGACAGCCCGGCGCCCACCTCACCGGCGCCGGCCGTGGTGGCGTAGAGCGGGACCACCGACAGCAGCAGGAAGAACCCGCTCATCGCACCGAGGCTGGCCACGAACACGCGTACCAGCGGGGGGGTCACCAGCCGGGCAGCCGGCGTGGGTGGCGGCGATGGCTGGCGGGAACCCTGCGGCATGGCTCCTCGCTACCTGATGGCGGCGGTACGCGCCGCCGGGGCACCGCCGGATGTGGCCCCCACCACCCCGCGGAGCCGCCGTCGCGTCATCCGACGGTCGGCGCGCGTTTGCTCTCCGACCATAGCGCCATGCCTAGATACTCCGATATGCTCCGGGCCGGACGGCGACCCCTCGAGTGTCGCCGTACCGCAACCCCCTTGGAGGTTTCCATGGAAGGTAGACATCATCCGGCCCGGCTGCGGCGGTCTGTCCCTGGACGATGGCGGGTTGGCGTTGCCGCGCTCGCCGTCGGGGCAGCTGCGCTGGTCCCGGCGACCGTGAACGCGGCCCCGGTCGACCGCACCGACGACGTCTCGATCCAGGCTGTCGCGCACCAGATGCCGTTCCCCTGTGGTCAGACCTGGTCCGGCCAGACCCGCACCAACCACAGTCCGCAACGCGCGATCGACCTCAACCGTACCGGTGACGACGGTGACCCGGTGGTCGCGAGCGCCGCCGGTACGGTCGTCCATCGTGGCACTATGGCCGGCACCGGCTACGGCAATCTCGTCGTGATCCGGCACAGCGACGGTACGGCGTCGTACTACGCTCATCTGAGCGCATTCTCGGTCAGCCTGAACCAGAGCGTCAGTCGCGGTCAGCAGATCGGGCGGGTCGGGAGCACCGGCGGCTCCACCGGGCCGCACCTGCACTACGAGCAGCGAACCGCGTACCGCGGGGGCGTCGTTCCAGTCGTGTGGAACGGCTCCACCGTGCTGTACTACGGCACGCGGAGCTACACCAGCAACAACTGTGGCGGCAGCAGCAACCCGTACACCGCGGAACAGGTGTGCGGCAGCGGCTACCGCGTCATCGACTCCCAGGCGCTGGGGACCGCTGGTCGCGTGTACCTGCTCTACAACTCCGGGACCAACTGCGTTGTCACGCTCAAGCGCACCAACGTCGGTACCCCCACGTCGACCAGCGCCTTCCTGGAACCGCAGGGCAGCAGTCGAAGCACCGACTCCGGTAGCTTCCGCTACTACGCCGGACCAGTGAAGCGAAGCGCACCTGCCATCTGCGTCCGGTGGGGCGGCTCGACCGGCGGCCAGTCGTACACCAGCCCGTTCGAACACTGCGGCTGACGCCGCACGAGGTTCCGGCTGTTGCCGCCCGGCGCCGCGGGGGGCGGCAACAGCCGCCAGCTCAGAGCACCGGTCCCGGTAGTGGCTCGGGGGCGTGAACGTCCACGACCGGCGCGACAGGTCCCGGCATCAGCCCTTGCCCGGGTGCACCGCACCACAGTTGCCGCAGGTCCGGGCGCCCTGGTCGGCGTAGAAGGCCTGGAACACCGGCGGTAGGTCGGCGACGATGTCGCGCACCTGCAGCTCGACCTCGTGCACCAGGTGGTGGCACTCGAAGCAGTACCACTGGAACTTCTCCAGCTCCCCCTCCTTGCGCACCCGCTCGATCACCAGCCCGATCGAGCCCTCCTCCGGCCGCTGTGGCGAGTGCGGCACGTTGCCGGGCAGCACCCACATCTGCCCCTCGCGGATGTGCACGTCCTGCGGCCGGCCGTCCACCATGGTCTTGACATGCATGTTGCCCTTGACCTGATAGAAGAACTCCTCGTACGGGTCGACGTGGAAGTCGGTGCGGGCGTTCGGGCCGCCCACCACCATCACCAGGAAGTCCTCCCCGGTCGGGAACACCTGCTTGTTGCCCACCGGCGGCTTGAGCAGGTGCTGGTTCTCCGCGATCCAGTTCGGAAAGTTGATCGGCTGCATGTTGCTACTCCTCTCCTAGGGTTGCGGGACCGCCGCCACGCCCTGCATCTCCACCAGCAAGTGCGGGTGCGGCAGCTGGTGCACCGCGACCGTGGTCCGGGTCGGCCCCTGCTCGTCGAAGAACTCGGCCCACACCTCGTTGTAGCCGCCGAAGTCGTTCATGTTCACCAGGTAGGCGGTGACCTGCACCAGGTCGGGCAGGTCCGCCCCGACCTGGTGCAGCAGGTCGCGCAGGTTCCCGATCACCGCCCGGGTCTGCACCCGGATGTCCAGTGTGGTGGTGCCCAGCGGGTCCACCGCCGCCCCGGCGATGGTGTTGTCCGGCCGCCGGGCCGACGTGCCGGACAGAAACGCGAACCCGCCCGCCACCCGCACGTGCGGGAACCGGCCGCGCGGGACCGCCTTGCCAGCCACCACACTCACGGTGCCGCCTTCAGCGAGGCGGCACCCAGGCCCTCGACCACCGCCCGTACGTGCGAGCCGGGCACCAGCGGCACCGCCGCGGTCGCCGCTCCGGCCAGGAACACCCAGCGTGGCTCCAGCTGGACCCCGGCCCGGGCGGCCAGGTGGACCCCCTGTGCGAACGCGCGGCGCGGGTCACCCAGGATCGCGGCGGTCGAACCGGTCTCCACCACCCGGCCGTCCACCTCTAGGAGGACCCCGAGATTGTCCAGCCCGTCCGGCACCGGGCACCACGGACCGATCACGAACCCGGCCGCCGAGGTGTTGTCGGCCACCACGTCCGGCAGCGTGAACCGGAAGTTCGCGTACCGCGAGTCGATCAGCTCCAGCGCCGGCGCCACCGCCCGGACCGCCGACCCGAACGGCCCGGGCTCGCCGCTGAGCAGGAACGCCACCTCCGGTTCCACCCGCGGATGGACGTACTGTCCCACCTCGACGGTGCCGCCGTCCAGGATCCGCATCGCGTTGGTGAGCCGGCCCCAGATCACTTCGCGTACGCCCATCTGCGCCATCTTGGCCTGGCTGGTCAGCCCCATCTTCAGCCCGACCAGCCGCTCCCCGCGCCGGATCCGCTGGGCCACCACCTGCTCCTGGATCTGGTAGCCGGTCTCGACGTCCAGCTCGGTGGTCGCGGTCAGCTGCTCGATCGCCTGCCCCGCCTGCTGGGCCCGGTCCAGCCGGGTCGCCAGCTCGGCCACGTCGTTCATCCGCGCTCCCACTCTCGCTCCCGCTCCCCATTATCGAAGTGGACCCGCACCGACCCGAGCCCGGAGATCCGTGCCTCGTACGCAGCACCCGGCCTCACCGGCACCATCGGCCCGAGTGCGCCGGACAGCACCAGGTCACCGGCCCGCAGCGGGCTGCCGGCCCGGGCCAGCGTGCCGGCCAGCCAGGCCACCGCGTGCAGCGGGTTGCCGAGGCAGGCGGCGCCGGCCCCGACCGAGACCGGCTCGCCGGCGTGCTCCAGCACCATCCCGCACCGCCGCAGGTCGACGTCGGCCAGCCCGACCGGCCGGGTGCCGAGCACGTACCGGCCGCTGGAGGCGTTGTCGGCCACCGTGTCCACGATCGAGATGTCCCAGCCGGCCACCCGGGAGTCGGCGATCTCGATCGCCGGCAGCAGGTGGTCGGTGGCCCGGATCACGTCCACACTGGTCACCTGCTCGTGCGGCAGGTCCGCGCCGAGCACGAACGCCACCTCCGCCTCCACCTTCGGCTGCAGCAGCCCGGCCAGCGGCACCTCACCACCGTCCGGCACCGCCAGATCGGCCAGCAACGCCCCGAAGTCGGGCTGGTCCACTCCGAGCTGCCGCTGCACCGCCGGGCTGGTCAGGCCGATCTTCGCCCCGACCGGCCGCCGGCCCTCGGCCACCCACCCGGCCAGCATCGCCCGCTGCACCGCATAAGCGGTCTCGAGGTCCCCCGGCTCCAGCAGCGAGCCCCGCAGCGGCGGGCATGGCGCGCCGGTCCGGTACGCCTCCCGCAACGCCGCCACCGCCTGCTCGACGCTCACCGCCATTCCGCCCCCCTCCGTCGAGATCTTGGACGCTCGTGGCCCTCATAGGGGCCACCAGCATCCAAGATCGCAGGCAGCCCGGGGCTCATCCTAGCTCCACGCACACGTTGGTCAGCTCCGAGTAGAAGTCGAGCGAGTGCACCCCGCCCTCGCGCCCGATCCCGGAGGCCTTCACGCCACCGAACGGCGTGCGCAGGTCCCGCAGGAACCAGGTGTTCACCCACACCAGCCCGGCGTCGACCCCACGGCCGGCCCGGTGCGCCCGCCCCACGTCCCGGGTCCAGACCGTCGCCGCCAGCCCGTACGCGCTGTCGTTGGCCAGCGCGTACGCCTCCTCCTCATCCCCGAACGGAGCAACGTGGACCACCGGGCCGAAGATCTCCTCCTGGTTGGTACGGGCGCGCGGGCCCAGCCCGGTGAGCACGGTCGGCTGCACGTACGCCCCGCCGTCCCGGTCGTCTCCGAAGGCCGGCACCCCGCCTCCGGTATGGACAGTGGCCCCCTCGTCCCGGGCCAGCTGGTAATAGCCGAGCACCTTCTCCCGGTGCCCGGCCGAGATCAGCGGCATGGTGGTCAGGTCCGGTTCGGACGGCCAGCCGAACCGCAGCTCCTGGGCCGCCTTCGCCAGCCGCTCGACCACCTCCTCGAACACCGGCCGCTGCACGTAGAGCCGCTCGGTGCACAGGCACACCTGTCCGCCGTTGGTGAAGCTGGAGCGCACCGAGCCGGCCACCGCCGCATCCAGGTCGGCGTCGGCGAAGACCAGGCCGGCGTTCTTGCCGCCCAGCTCGAACGAGACCGCGGTCACGTGGTCGGCGGCGGACCGCATGATCGCCCGCCCGGTGCCGGTCTCGCCGGTGAACGTGATCGCGTCCACGTCCGGGTGCCGGGTCAGCGACTCCCCGGCCGAGCCGGGGCCGAACCCGTGCACCAGGTTGAACACCCCGTCCGGAACCCCGGCGGCGGCCATCGCCTCGGCCAGCACGGTCGCCGAGGCCGGGGTCTCCTCGGACGGCTTGACCACCACCGCGTTGCCGCAGGCCAGCGCCGGGGCCACCTTCCAGGTCAGCAGCAGCAGCGGCAGGTTCCACGGGACCACCACCGCCACCACCCCGACCGGCTTGCGGACCGCGTAGTTCAGCGCCCGGCCACCGGTCGCGGTGACCGTGGTGAACGACTCGGTGCCGGTGGCGGTCACCAGGTCGGCGAAGGCCCGGAAGTTCGCGGCCCCGCGCGGCACGTCCAGCGTGCGGGCCTGGTCGACCGGCTTGCCGGTGTCGGCCACCTCAGCGGTGACCAGGTCCTCGAACCGGCGGTCCAGCTCGTCGGCGACCCGCCGCAGCAGCGCCGCCCGCTCCTGCTCGCCGGCCCGGCCCCACGGCCCGCGCAGCGCCGCCCGGGCGGCCGTCACCGCAGCGTCCACCGTAGACTCGTCGGCCGCCGCCACCTCGAACAGGATCCGCCCGGTGACCGGGCTGCGGTCCGGGAAGCTGTCCGGGGAGTCCACGAACGAGCCACCGACGAAGTGGCGCAGCCGGCCCGGGCGCCCCGCCGGCTGCCCGCGGACCAGCGACGGGTCCCAGCCGGTCATCGCCGCCACCTCCCGCGCACCGCCGCCACCGCGCCGGCACCCAGCAGGGCGGCTCCGGCCGCGACCGCCCCCAGCAGCCACTGCTGGCGGCGGACCCGGCGGCGCACCCGCGCGTACGGAGTGGTGGTGAACGAGACCAGCTCGTACCGGGACACATAGCGGCCCGGCAACGCCCGCTCCAGCCCGTGCTCGACCTTCTTCCGGAGCTGAAATACCGGCGAGGCGACCCGGTCCCGCATCTCCACGAAGTTGTCCAGCGCCATCTGCGCGATCGCGTCGGTGTGCTCCCGGCGCCGCTGTCCGAACCGGGGCAGCGCCACCCGCCACTCGTCCCCGGTCTCGTCCAGGCACCGATCCAGCTCGACCACGTCCTCGAAGGCGCAGTTGGCGCCCTGGCCGTAGAACGGGACGATCGCGTGCGCGGCATCCCCGACCAGCCCCACCCGCCCGTACGCCTGCCATGGTTCACAGTAGACGGTGCCGAGCTGGCCGACCGGGTTGCGCTGGTAGTCGGTGACCAGGTCCGGCGCCAGCGGCGGCAGGTCCGGGTAGTGGGTGGCGAAGTGGTCCGCGATCGCCGCAGGCCGGTCCAGCGCCGCGAAGCTGCCGGCCGGCCAGAACAGGGTGCACGTGAACGAGCGGTCCGGGTTCGGCAGCGCGATCATCATCAGGGTGCCCCGGGGCCAGATGTGCAGCGCGCCCGGGTCCAGCGCGAAGTCCGCACCGGCCGGCGGGACGGTCAGCTCCTTGTAGCCGTGGTCCAGGAACTCGACCCGCTCGGTCAGCAGGTCGTGGGCGAGCAGCTGGCCGCGGACCGCCGAGCCAGCCCCGTCGGCGCCCAGCACCACCGCCGCGGTGGCCGTCTGTTCCCCGCCGGGGGTCTCGAACCGCAGCTTCCCCGCGGCCGGGTCCAGCCCGACCAGCCGGTGGTCGAAGTGGACCTGGGCGCCGGCGCCGGTGGCGGCCGACAGCAGGGTCTGATTCAGCGCGCCCCGCCCGATCGAGTTGATCGCCCGCTGCCGGTCGGCGCTGTAGGGCTGGAAGTCCAGCGGTCCGGCCACCGGATGGATCATCCGGCCGCGCATCGGCAGCGCGTCGGCCAGCACGGCGTCCGCGAGGTCGATCCGGCGCAGCGCGTCCAGCCCGCGCTCGGACAGCGCCAGGTTGATCGACCGCCCCCGCTGTCGCCCCGGACGGGCTCCGCCTGGCTCGCTCCGCTCGCTTGACCGGCTCCGCCCGGATGTGTCGCCAGTGCGCGGGGCGCCCCGCCGCTCGTACAGCGTGACCCGGTGGCCCCGGCGGGCCAGGAAGCAGGCGAGCAGGCAGCCGGCCAGCCCGGCCCCGACCACCGCGACCTCGTCCTCCCGCGACCCGTCCATGATCCCTACCGTAGATCACCGAGCGCGGTGGCGGCTCGCCAGCAGTCGTGGTACGTCGCGTACAGCGGCGCCGGGGCGAGTCGCAGGATGTCCGGCTCCCGGGCGTCGGCGATCACGCCGTACCCGTCCCGGAGCCGGTCGGCCAGCCGGTCCGCGCCGGCCACCCGGAGCGAGAGCTGGGCGCCGCGCCGGGCCGGGTCCCGCGGGGTGACGATCGGCACCGCCGGCGCCAGCGCGTCCAGCAGCCGTTCCAGGTAGCCGGTCAGCTGCAGGCTGCGCTCCCGCAGCGCGCTCATGCCGATCTTGTCGAAGATCGAAAGCGACGTCCGGACCGGCCCCATCGAGAAGATCGGCGGGTTGGAGATCTGCCAGGCCTCGGCGGTGGCCGGCGGCCGGGACACCGGCGCCATCTCGAACCGGGTCGCGGGCTCCGTGCTCCACCAGCCCTCGAACCGGGGCAGCGAAGAGTCGCCGAGGTGCCGCTGGTGCACGAACACGCCGGCCGCCGCGCCCGGGCCGGCGTTCAGATACTTGTACGAGCACCAGGCGGCGAAGTCGGCGTCCCAGTCGTGCATCCGCAGCGGCACGTTCCCGGCGGCGTGGGCCAGGTCCCAGCCGACGGTCGCGCCGGCGGCCCGGCCGGCGGCGGTGACCGCTGGGATGTCGTGCAGCTCGCCGGTGAGGTAGTTGACCGCGCCGAGCAGCACCAGCGCCACCCGGTCGCCCTCCCGGTGCAGGTAGTCGACGACGTCCTCGGCGCGGAGCGTGTGTTCCCCCGGCCGGGGGGCCAGCCGGACCACGGTCTGGTCCGGGTCCAGGCCGTGGAACCGGACCTGGCTGCGCACCGCGTAGCTGTCGGACGGGAACGCGTGGTTCTCGATCAGGATCCGGGTGCGGTCGCCGGCCGGCCGGTAGAACGACACCATCAGCAGGTGCAGGTTGACTGTCAGCGAGTTCATCACCACGGTCTCGGCCGGCAGCGCCCCGACCAGCCGGGCGGCCGGCTCGGTCAGCGGCTCGTGGTAGGGCAGCCAGGGCCGGTTCCCGACCAGGTGCGCCGCCACCGCCTGCTCGGCCCAGGCGTCCAGGTCGGCCAGCAGCTCGCCGCGGGTGGCCTTCGGCTGCAGGCCGAGCGAGTTGCCGGCCAGGTAGGCGGCTTCCGGGTACGCGCCAGCGGGGGCGGGCGGGACGTGGAACAGCTCCCGGTGCCCGGGGTCGGCCGCGTCCTGCTGGCGGGCCGCCTGCTCGCTGGTGTCGATCGGTTCTGTCGGCTCAGGCATCGGCGACTCCGCAGGTCGGGGTGCGGGCTCCCAGCCGGCTGGCTGGCACGGGAACCAGAGTATTCGGTCCGGGCGGCACCAGCGCACCGTCCCCGCGCCGATTTAGGTACCATAGAACAGACCTGAACTTGCCGGGTCGCCGACCCGGCCCGCGGCCCCCTCGCGGGAGGCCCGCGGCACCCTCGCAGGAGGTGGCACCCGGTGCGCAGCTCGCAGTCCCGTCGGCCGACCGACGGGGGTCCGGACCAGGTGGGCGCCCGGATGCGGCAGTTCCGCACCGAGCAGGGCCTGACCCTGCGCGGGCTGGCGGCCCGGTCCGGGCTCTCGATCGGCTTCCTGTCGCAGGTGGAGCGGGGGATCTCGACGATCGGGCTGACCGCCCTGGGCAGCGTGGCGGCGGCGCTGGACCGCAGCGTGGCCGAGTTCTTCAACCAGCACCCTCCGGACCCGGACGGCGCCGGCGGCGAGGAGCTGCCGGTCCACTTCACGCTGACCCGCCGGGAGAGCGTGACCCGACAGTTCGCCTCCGGCCAGCAGAGCTACCGGATGCTGTCGGACCGGGGGCGGCAGCTGGTGCTGGAGCCGATGCTGGTGCAGATCGCGCCGGGCGGGCGGAAAGAGGACGCGTACGGGCATCCGGGCGAGGAGTTCGCGTACGTGGTGGAGGGTGAGCTGCTCTACGAGGTGCAGGGAGTCGAGCACCGGCTGTTCCCGGGAGACAGCCTGCACCTGCGCTCGAGCACGCCGCACCGGCTCTACAACGACACCGACCGGGTGACCACGGTGGTCTCGGTGGTCACCCCCCGGCTGTTCTGATCCGACCGTTCACTCTCACCTGACTCGGCCGGTTCGGCCCGCCGCGAACAACAGACCGATGCCGGGGCGGCCCCGCTACGCTCGCCGCGTGAGGGCGCCCCCCGCGTACGATGCGCACGCCGACTGGTACGAGCGGTACGTTACGGCGGAAGCGGCCACTTATCGGGTACGCGTGACAGAGCTGGTGACGCAGCTGCTCGGCCCCGGTGCCGGCGCCTGCCTCGATCTGTGTTGCGGCAACGGCATCCACGCGCCGGCCCTGCGGGACCGGGGCTGGCGCCCGATCGGGGTCGACCTGTCGGGCGGGCAGCTGCGGCACGCCACCGGTCGGCTGCCGGTCGCCCGGGGCGACGCGACCACGCTACCGGTGGCCACCGGCCGGCTTCCGGCGGTGGTGTGCGTGCTGGCACACACCGACCTGCCGGACTACCCGGCGGTGCTCCGGGAGGCGGCCAGAGTGCTGCGGCCGGGCGGCCGGTTCGTGCACGCCGGGGTGCATCCGTGCTTCGTCGGCGCGTTCGCCGACCGGAGCCGCCGGCCGCAGGTGGTGGTCGACCAGCGGTACGCCGACCGGTCGCGCAGCTTCGACGCCTGGTGCCCGCGTGGTGTGCGGGCCCGGGTCGGCGCCTGGCATCTGCCGCTCGCGGACCTGCTCAACGCGGTGACCTCGGCCGGCCTCCGGGTGGTCCGGGTCGTGGAGTCCCCGATCGACGGCGTACCCGACACCCTCGGCCTACTGGCGATCCGGCCCGACCACCAGTGATCATGGAAGTTTGTCCCGGCTACAGCCGGGACAAACTTCGCGATCACGACGCCTGGCGGGCGAGCCGGCGGGTGAGCTCGGTGGCGGTGGCCTGCCAGATGGCGGAGGTCGGGTCGATCACCGAGAAGTGGTCACCGGGCTGCTCCAGGTGAGTCACCTCGTCGCCGGCGGCCCGCGCCGCCCGCGCGTACCGGCGACCGATGTCCACCAGGTCCGGGTCGTCGTCGCGTCCCTGCACGACCAGCTGCGGGATGCCCAGCGGCAGCCGGGACAGCGGGTCGGCGGCGGCGTAGAGTCCCGGCAGCTCGGCCTGGGTCCCGCCGAGGGCGGCTGCGACCGCACCGGTGCCGATCCACCGGCGCTCCGCCTCGGCCAGGTCCAGCACCCCGGCCAGCGAGACCGCCAGCGCCACCCGGCCGGAGTCGGCGGCCGCCCGCAGCGCCAGCTGGCCGCCGGCCGAGTGCCCGATCACCGCAACCCGGTCGATGTCGAGCGGCGGGACGCCGGTGACGGTCGCCAGGGCGGCGAGCCCGTCCGCCAGGTCGGCGGTGGTGGCTGCCCAGCCGTACCGGTCCGGCCGGCGGTACTCCAGGTTCCAGGTCGCGACTCCCCGCCCGACCAGGTCGATCGCCAGCGCGTCCAGCAGGTCGGCGCCCCAGATCGAGCGCCAGAACCCGCCGTGCACCAGCACCGCGACCGGCACCGGCCGGGCCGCCTGGTCCGGCACCCGCAGCTCCCCCCACTGGTCCGGGTCGGTGCCGTAGCCGACCCGGCGCGCCGGGTGCCGCATCCGGTGCACGGCGTGCCGGACCGCCCAGACCAGACCCCACACGCCGCGCCCAGCCAGGTGCGTACCGCCGGGGGCGACGCCGAGCGGCCCAGTCCGCACCGGGTCGTACCAGACCGTACGGTCGGCGTGCGGACCCGGCTCGTGGGCCAGTCGCCGGGCACTCGGATCGGGTCCGGGCAGCACGACCAGCGCCAGCCGGTCATCCTGGCCGGCGCCGGTCAGCAGGTCTCGCAGCGACTCCGGGCCGGCGGCCACCGCGCACCGTCCTGCCACCCCCAGCGCGGCGAACTCGGGCTCGGCGGTCTCCCGGATCAGGTCCGGGTCCACCACCAGCCCCGGCCCGGTCACCACCAGCACGCCAGCCCCACCCATCGTGGGCTCCCTCCCGCGTCGCAGGCATGATCCAACAGTGTGCCGGGTCGGTTCGGGGCAGGCGTAACCCCCACTCCCAGATCGCACGCTACATCCACGCCGGACGTGGCCCGCATCGCCACGGATGCGGTCGCACGACCAACCCATCACCCGGCGGTGCGCTGCCGGTACAGGTGGATGTCCCAGTAGAGAACTTCCACCCCGGGGTCCCCGGTCAGGGTGGTCGGGGTCGGGGTGGCGGCGCTGCTCACCGGATCGGTCAGCTGGTACGGGCTGGAGTCGATCAGCAGCTGGAGAACCCCTTCGGTGGTTTCGAAGTAGTCCTGCGCCTCCGCCTGCACCTCCGAGAACTCGGGAGCGCGGGTGCCGGACAGGAACCCGACCGTCCCGTCAGAGTTGTACCATTCCAGGTAGGCGGCGCAGACGTCCATCGTGTCCCGCATGACGGTCACCGGTGGCAGGCTGCCGGGCGCGGTGGACGTGGCTCCGACCCCCAGCGAGAACGAGAGCCCGAACGCCGGCCCACCCTCGCCATCCTGGTCGACGGTGACGTCCACGGTGACCGGGATGCCCCAGCGGACGCGCCGCTCCACCCACAGCTCGATGTCCCACCAGTCCGGTACGAAACCCCCCGTCGGGCACTCGTAGGAGTACCCGGTCCGGGAGGCGCGGGCAGTCCACTCCGGACCTCCGGTCGGCCGGTTCGGCCCGTACTGGAACTCGAACACGCCGGAGGCGGTGGCGGTCCCGTCGTCGTTGACGAAGATCACGCCGTCGATCCAGCCGAGCGTCCTCAGCTGGTTGTTGCTCGTCATGGCGACCGAGACCGGGTGACCGGCCGGGAAGCCGACGTCCACATGGTACGGGTACGCGCGGGCGATCGAGTCGAGATCGAGCGGTGGGTCCCAGGCGATGATGCCGAGCGTGGTCAGCGCCGCCGCGACACTGAGGTTGCCGTTGGCCCGCACCCACTGCGGCAGCAGCGCCCGGATCTCGGCCGGGGTCAGGTCCGGCTGCTCGGCCAGGATCGCAGCGACCAGTCCGGCCACCAGCGGGGAGGCGAACGACGTGCCCGAGCCGACCCGATAACCGCCGCCGACGTCGGCGACCAGCAGGTCGGCCGACGGCGCCAGCAGGTCGATGTCGGAACGGTCGGGAGTGCACGCCCACCGGTCGCCGGACGGAGCGTAGCCGCCGACCGAGATGACCGTGTCCAGCACGGCGGGCCACAGCTCGGCGTTGGTGGGGGTGGTGCAGTAGTCGGCGCCCGGGCCGTTGTTACCGGCGCCCGCGACCACCACCACGCCCTGCTCCTCCGCGTAGTCGGTGGCCTGGCGCAGCCCGTCCCGGCAGTTCACGATGACGTCGAGCGCGCCACAGTCGCCGATCGCCTGCGACACGTTGATGACGTCAGCACCGTTGTCGACCGCCCAGGTGACGGCTTCGATCAGGTCGCTCTCCCGGGCGTCGCCGATGTTGACCGGCAACAGCGTCACACCGGGCGCGATACCGGGCACCACCCCGCCCGGCTGTCCCAGGATCATCGACGCCACGCCCATGGCGTGCGACTCGGGATCGGACCGACCGTCCTGGCCCTCATCTCCGATGTGGACGCCGGGGTCGATGGTCGCGCCGGCGAAGGCGGGGTGCGACGGGTCCACCCCGCCCTGCTCCAGCACCGCGACCACCACCCCGGCGCCGGGCGGGTCTCCGGGCAGCAGCGAGAACTCCATCGCCTCGGCCTGCCACGCCTGCGGGACCGGACCGGGCGGGTCGGCCTGGGCGGCCGGCTGGGCCCGGCTGTTCAGGTTTGCTGACAGCAGCAGGCGTTCGTCCGCGAAGGCGGAGCCGCGAGCGTCCTCAATGACCGCCTCGGCTTCCGCCACCGAGTCCACCTCGACCGTCTCGGTCACCGGTGGCGTGCCGGCGTAGACCAGCAACACCTCGAGCTGCTCCTCCCCGCCGGGCGGGGCCGGCCGGGAAACGTCGACCGGTACGGTGGCCGGTTCGGACGCGGCGCCCTCCCGCACCGCGCTCACCGCGACCTCACCCCCGTCGCCGGCCGTGCCGGGCGCCAGCGTGATCGTGCACCCCTGGTCGCAGACCTGCGGTGGCACGTCGACCGCCGTCCCACCGCGGTAGACCCGGTATCCGTCGACCCCCTCGACCGGGTCCCAGGCCAGGCGAACGTCGCCGTCGCCAGCCGGCTCGGCGGTCAGGCCGGTCACCGGGGGCGGTGCGTCGTCGGCGTCGTCGGACGTGCAGGAGGTGGTGACGGCGACGACGACCGCCAGGGTGGCAGCAGCGGCGGCGCGCCAGCGGAGGGACAGCACGGCCAACAGCTTACCGTTGCCGGTCACCGTGGCCGGCTCTCGCCGACGCGGGCGCGAAATTACCCCTTGGGCGTTCTTCAGGCGAGATCGATATCGTACGCGAGTACTAACGTATCGCCATGACTACTGGCGAGGCCCGCTTCGCGTTTCTCGACGAAGCAGACGCAGCACCGTCCGCCAACCGATGGGGGCTGTACCTGGTTGCCGCAGCGATCGTCGAGCCGGTCGGGCTCCACCTAACCGAAGACCTGCTGGGGCTGCCGCGCCCGACGGATTTGCTCATGGGCGAGGGCCACCACCTGAACGCGCCGAGCCCGGGGTTCGGCGCAGCAGTGGGAGCACGGCGGAGCCGAGCAGCCCCACCCCGCGGTCGTCGGTCAGGCCGTGCGGGGTGCCGAACTCCACCCGGTGCACCCCGGCGTCGATCAGCGCCTGCGCCTGCCGCGCCACCTGCTCCGGGGTGCCGGCGAAGACAAACCGGTCCAGCAGGTCGTCCGGGAGGATCCGCCCGGCCGCCGCGTGCTCCCCGGCGTCGACCAGCGCCCGCACCCGTACCAGCAGGCCGGGCGGGACGGCGACGGTCGGGTCCAGGTCCGCCACCGCCGCCACGTACATCGCCGCCTCCGCCCGCGCCCGGGCCCGGGCCGCGGCGCCGTCGCGATCCACCACGGTCACCGCGCCGAACACGATCCGTACCTGGTCCGGCGAGCGGCCGGCCCGCTCCGCCGCCGCCCGTACCCGGTCCCGGACCACCGGCACCAGCTCCGGGTTGGCGCTGCCGCCCACCTTGAGCTCGTCCGCGATCCGGCCGGCCAGCGCCACCCCGCGCGGCCCCCAGGCACCGATCAGCAGCGGCGGGTCCGGGCGCTGCACCGGGTAACCGAGCCGGGTACCCGGCGCCAGCCGGAACACCTCCCCCTGGAACCCGTCGGTGCGCCCGCCGAGCAGCCGGTAGACCACCGCCGCCGCCTCCGCCAGGGTGGCCAGCGGCCGGGTCGCTCCAATCCCGACCTCCCCGAGCCAGGTGCCGCGGGCCAGGCCCAGGTACGCGCGGCCGCGCGAGGCGAGGTCGAGTGCGGCGACCTGACCGGCGATCTCGTACGGAGCCAGCGAGTACGGGTTGAGGCAGGCCGGCCCGAGCCGGACCCGGTCGGTGGCCGCCGCCATCTCCAGCAGCGCCGCGATCGGCGGCTGGAACATCAGGTCGCCGAACACGCTCAGCACGTCGAACCCGTCCGCCTCGGCCCGGCGTGCCAGCCGGGCGTAGTCCCCGGGCCGCTTGTCGGCCTGCAGCCCGAGCCCGACCTCTACTGTGGTCATGTCAGCTCGGTCGAGTCGAGCCGCCGGCGGGCGATCCGCTCCACCCGCAGCACCAGCCGCTCCTCCGGGTCCGGGCAGGCGAACCGGGTGTCCTGCTCCAGCCAGTCCCCGGCCGGCAGGTCCCGCTGCTTGGCGGCCAGGAACGGCAGCACCGACGCCAGCGCGTAGACGCAGAAGTGCTTCCCGTCCGGCAGCCGCAGCTGGGCACTGTGCACCAGCTCGCAGTAGTCCCCCACCGCCATCCCGCACACCGACCTGCCTTCGATCGAGTCCACTGTCACCCGCAGGTCGTACACCTCGGTGACGTCACCCTCGGCGGCCATCATCGCCTCCAATCTGGACCACCAGCTTCCCGGTGGTGCGCCGGGCGGCCAGGTCCGCCAGTGCCGCCGGGGCCTCCGCCAGGCCGACCACCCGGGTCACCGGCGGGCGCACCGCGCCGGCCCGGTGCAGCGCGAACAGCTCCTGGTACGCGGCCGCCACCGCCTCCGGCCGCCGCCCCGGGTACGCGGATCCCCAGGACAGCCCGACCAGCGACCAGTTCCCGGCGACCAGCCGCAGCGGGTCGACCGGCGGCGGCGCCCCGGCGGCCGCCCCGACCGACACCAGCCGGCCCTCGAACGCCAGGCACTCCAGCGACTGGGCGGTCACCGCCCCGCCGACCGGGTCGACCACCACGTCGGCGCCCCGGCCACCGGTGGCGTCCCGGACCGCCGCCACGAAGTCCTCCCGCCGGTAGTCGACCGCCAGCTCGGCACCGTGCTCCCGGCAGACCGCCGCCTTCTCTGGCCCGCCGGCGGTGCAGATCACCCGGGCACCGCGGGCGACCGCGAGCTGGGTGGTGGCGATCCCGACCCCGCCGGCGCCGGCGTGCACCAGCACCGTCTCGCCCGCCGCGAGCCCGGCCCGGGACAGCGCGAACCAGCCGGTCTGGTAGGTCACCGGCAGCGCCGCCGCGGCCACCGCCGGCAGCTCCGGCGGCCGGGGCACCACCAGCGCCGCGTCGACGGTGACCGACTCGCCCAGCGCACCCCGTGGCAGGGTCGGGCAGGCGATCACGTCCCGGCCGAGCAACCGCCCGGCGTCCACCCCGGACCCGACCGCCACCACGTGTCCGGCCGCCTCCACCCCGGGCGTGAACGGCGGCTCCGGCTGCTGTGGATACTCACCTCGGCACAGCGACACGTCCAGGTAGTTCAGCCCGGCCGCGGACACGGCGATCCGCGCCTCGCCCGGGCCGGGCGGCGGATCCCCAGGCAGCTCGGCGACCGTCAGCACCTGCTCCGGCTCGCCGTAGCCGCGTGCCACCAGCTTTCGGGTCACCACCGGGCCCCGTCCGCCCGGTCGTCGCGTACCACCCGACCCTGCTTCATCACCCACCGGATGGTGCGGAAGGCGGTGGTGTCCGCGAGCGGGTCGCCGTCCATCGCGATCAGGTCCGCGTACTTGCCGGGCTCCACAGTGCCCAGATCCGGCTCGGCACCAAGCCACCGGACCGGTCCGAGCGTGCCCGCGTACAGCGCCCGGGCCGGGCCGAGCCCGGCCTCGGACATGTGCTCCAGCTCCCGGACCGTGGCGGTGGTGCCCTCGAACTGCCAGAACGGCGGCATGTCGCTGCCCAACAGCACCTCCACCCCGGCCGCCACCGCCAGCCCGAAGCTCTCCAGGTGGCGGGGTCCGGCGGACAGCGACCGGTTCTTCATCCAGTCCGGCACCGCCAGCTCGTCGAAGAACTCCTTGCACCTGGTGACCAGCAGGGTCGGCACCAGCGCGGTGCCGTGCCCGGCGATCTCCGCCGCCACCGGCGCGGTGAGCTGGTAGCCGTGCTCCACACAGTCCAGACCCCGCCGCACCGCGTCGGCGATCGTCCCGGCCGGCCCGGCGTGGGCGGTCACCTTCCGCCCCCAGGCGTGCGCGGTGTCGAGCACCGCGGACAGCTCGTCCGGCTGCAGCTGCGGCGTGTCGATCTGCTCGTGCTCGCCGGCGATCCCGCCGGAGATCATCACCTTGATCAGGTCGGCGCCGGCCCGGACCTGGCTGCGCACCCCGCGACGGAACTCGTCGGCACCGTCGCACTCCAGGGTCTCGGTGCTGCCGTGGCCGTGCCCGCCGGTGCAGACCAGCGCCTGCCCGGCGGTGTAGATCCGGGGCCCGGTCGCCCAGCCGGCCTCGATCGCCCTCCGCAGGGCGAAGTCGGCGTGGTCCTTCTCGGCCACGCACCGCACCGTGGTCACGCCGGACAGCAGGGTGCGGCGGGCCCCGTCGGCCATGTACAGGGCGAGCTCGTGCGGCCCCATCCGGCGTACCCCGTCGCCGCCCTCCCCGGGCAGCGACAGCGACAGGTGGGTGTGCATGTTGACCAGGCCGGGGGTGAGGTACGCGCCGGCCAGGTCGTGCTCGACGGTGGTGCCGGCGGCCCGGGCCTGTGCCCGCACCGGCTCGGCCGGACCGACCGCGGCGATCCGGCCACTTCGGACCCAGACCGCGCCGTCCGGCACCGGGCCGGTGCCGGTGCCGTCGACCACCCGGCCGTCGACCACCGCGCAGTTGGTCAGCAGCAGGTCCGGGTTCACAGCAGGACTCCGTAGACGTCCCGGGCGGCCTGCCGGGACACGTACCCGTCGGCCACGTCCCGGCGTACCGCCGCCGCCGCTCGGGCGGTCGGGTCGCCGTGCCCGCCGCCGCCGGCGGTCTGCACCGTGCACCGGTCACCGGGCGCCACCCGGGTGCGGGCGGTGCTGACCCGCCGCTCCTGCGGGGTGTCCGGGAACAGGATCACCTGGGTGGGCTCGGGGCGCCGGCCGCCGGCCAGCGACCAGGGCGCCGACTTCGTCTTCTTCACCACTGTCAGCAGCTCGCCCGGTGCCAGGAACCGCAGGTCCCGCCGCAGCCCGGCGCCGCCCCGGAACCGGCCGGCGCCGCCGGAGTCGGTCCGGGTCTCCAGCCGCTCCACCCGCACCCCGGTACGCGCCTCCAGCACCTCCACCGGAGTGGTGCGGGCCTGGGTCTGGCACAGGTGGTTGGCCGGCCCGATCCCGTCGTGCCGGGCGGTGCCGCCCCAGCCGACCGGCTCGTTGCTGCTGACCGCGTACCGCTGCCCGGTGTCCGGGTGGGCGCCGACCAGCATGAACCCGGGCACGTCCCCGCCGGAGGAGGCGGCCAGCCGGTCCGGCATCCCCTGCGCCAGCGCCTGGTAGATCAGCTCCAGCGCGACCGTGCCGGTCCACTGGGTGAAGGTGGCCGCCGGGTAGACCGCGTGGAACAGGGTGCCCGGCTCCACGCGTACCCGCAGCGGGGCGAAGTGGCCGGCGTTGGTCGGCTCGAACGGCGTGGTGACCGCCTTGAACGCCACCCGGCAGGTGGCGATGGTCGAGCCCAGCGGCAGGTTCACCGGTCCGGGCACGGCCGGCGAGGAGCCGGCGAAGTCCACCGTGAACTCGCCGTCCGCGATCGTGACGGTGGCCTGCATCCGCACCGGGTCGCCGGTGACGCCGTCGTCGTCCAGCCAGTCCACCGCGCTCCACGAGCCCTGCGGGAGCCGGTCGACCGCCTCCGCCGCCGACTGTTCGGCCGCCGCGATCGCGACCTCGACCGCGGCCTGCACGGTCGACCGGCCGAACTGCGCGTACAACGCCAGCAGCCGGCGCTCGCCGGTGCGCAGCGCTGCCACCTGCGCGTGCAGGTCCCCGAGCACCGCCTCCGGCATCCGGGAGTTGAACCGGATCAGCTCGTGCACCTCCCGGACCGGCTCGCCGGCCGCGAACACCCTGGTGCCGGGAAAGATCAGGCCCTCCTGGTGCAGGTCGGTGGAGTCGAGCACGTAGCCCGGGTCCTTCGCGCCCAGGTCCATCCAGTGTGCCCGGACACACAGGAACCCCACCAAGTCCCGGTCTGCCAGGAACACCGGGGCGAACAGCGTCGCGTCGTACGAGTGGGCGGCGTTCCAGTACGGGTAGTTGAGCAGCACCACGTCCCCGGGGCGCAGCGTCTCCCGGCCCACGTAGTCCACCCCTCGACGGATCGAGTAGTCGTTGGCACCGAGGAACCGGGTAAGCCCGGTCGACTCGGCGACCAGCCGCAGGTCCGCGTCGTAGATCGAGATGCCGAAGTCCTGCACCTCGTAGATCACCGGGTTGCAGGCGGTGCGCACCAGCGTGGCCCGCATCTCCTCGGCCGCCGCCGCCAGGTGGCTGCGCACCACCTCCGCCGTCGCCCCGTCCAGCTCAACCATCGTCGTCCACCCGGTAGGTCTCCCGGGCCGCGGCGGCCGACACGTACCCCTCGGCCAGGTCGTGGCGCACCGCCGCCGGGTCCCGGCCGGCCGGGTCACCGTGCCCACCGCCCCCCGCCGTGAGCACGGTGATCCGGTCCCCGGGCACCACCGGCGTGCGGGCGGTGCTGACCCGCTGCTCCCGGTCGGTGCCCGGCAAGATCACCATCTGGTTCGGCTCCGGCTCGTGGCCGCCGGCCAGCGCCCACGGCCGGCTGCGGGTCTTCTTGACGACGGTCAGGAACTCCCCCGGCGTCACGAACCGGATGTCCCGGCGCAGCCCGCACCCGCCCCGGTGCCGCCCGGCGCCACCGGAGTCGGTCCGGATCTCCCACCGCTCCACGAACATGCCGGTACGCGACTCCAGCACCTCGACCGGAGTGGCCCGGCCGGTGCTGCCGGACACGTGGCTGGCCGCGGAGATGCCGTCGTGGTGCGGGGTCCCGCCCCAGCCGCTCGGCTCGTTGTTGCTGACCGCGAACAGCCGCCCGGTGTCCGGGTGGGTGCCGACCATCATGAACCCGGGCACGTCCCCACCCGAGGAGGCGGCCAGCCGGTCCGGCATCCCCTGGGCCAGCGCCTTCAGGATCAGCTCCACCGCGACGATCCCGGTCCACAGTGTGAACGTCGGCTGCGGGTAGACCGCGTGGAACAGGTTGCCCGGCTCGGCCCACACCCGCAGCGGGGCTACCGTGCCCTGGTTGGACGGTTGGTCCGGCGAGGTCAGCGACTTCAGCACCACCTTGCAGATCGCCTCGGTGGCCCCGAACGGCATGTTGATCGGGCCGGCGGCGGCCGGTGCCGAGCCGGCGAAGTCCACCGTGAACTCGCCGTCCGCGATCGTGACGGTGGCCTGCATCCGGACCGGGTCGGCGGTGATGCCGTCGTCGTCCAGCCAGTCCACCGCGGTCCAGGAACCCTGCGGCAGCGCCGCCAGCGCGGCCCGGGTGCGAGCTTCGCCGTCGGCGATCATCCGGTCGATGGCGGCCTCGACTGTGGGCCGGCCGAACTTGGCCAGGATCTCCCGCAGCCGCCGCTCACCGGTGCGCAGCGCGGCGATCTGGGCGTGCAGGTCGCCGAGCACCTCCTCCGGCATCCGGGAGTTGAACCGGATCAGCTCGTGGATCTCCCGCACCGGCTCGCCCCGGGCGACCACCTTGGTGCCCGGGAACAGCAGCCCCTCCTGGTGCACGTCGGTAGAGTCGAGCACGTAGCCCGGGTCCTTGGCGCCCAGGTCCATCCAGTGTGCCCGGATGCACAGGAACCCGACCAGCTCCCCGGCAGCCATGAACACCGGGGCGAACAGCGTCGCGTCGTACGAGTGGGCGGCGTTCCAGTAGGGATAGTTGAGCAGCACCACGTCGCCCGGGTGCAGGTTGTCCCGGCCGACGTACTCCACCCCCTTGCGCAGCGAGTAGTCGTTGGCGCCGAGGAAGAACGCCAGCCCGGTCGCCTCCGCCACCAGCCGCAGGTCCGGGTCATAGATCGAGATTCCGAAGTCGTGCACCTCGTAGATGACCGGGTTGAACGAGGTCCGGATCAGGGTGGCCCGCATCTCCTCGGCGGCCGAGTGCAGGTAGCTGCGCACCACCTCCGCCGTGGCCCCGTCCAGCGCGGTCATCGCCGCTCCCGGATCAGCAGCTGCCCGTAGCCGTCCACGTCGACCGCCACCCCGCCCGGCACCACGGTGGTGGCGGTGCCCTCGTCCACCAGCGCCGGGCCGGTGAACCGGTCCCCGGGCGCCAGCTTCGCGCGGTCGTAGACCGCGAACCGGACCACCGCCCGCGCCCCGAAGTCGTACGCCTCCCGGTGGGTCAGCAGCGCCCGGGCCGGGTCGCCGTCCCCGGCCGGGTGCCGGACCAGCTCCGGCCGGTCGGTCCGGCCGATCGCGCGGACCCGCAGGTTCAGAACCTGCAGCTGGTTGTCCATGGCGTGCCCGTAGCGGGCCCGGTGCAGCTCCTCGAACGACCGCCGGATCGGCTCCGCCGCCAGGTCCTGCCCGACCGTCACGACCATCGAGTGCTCCTGGCCGAGATAGCGCAGCTCCAGCTGCCGCTCCAGCACCGCCCGCTGCTCCGGCACCCCCTGCGCGGCCAGCGATGCCGCCGCCTCCGCCTCCACCTCCCGGAACCGGTCCGCCAGGTCGCCGACCGCGGCGGCGGAAAGCTCGGCCAGCACGGTCCGCGAGAAGTCGTCCACGATGTCCGCGCTGAGCATCCCCCAGGCTGAGAACCCGGCCGGCGCGAACGGCACCACCACCTCCTGGATCCCCATCTCCCGGGCCAGCAGGGCGGCCAGCAGCGGCCCGGCTCCCCCGTACGCGAGCAGCGAGAACTGCCGCGGGTCATGTCCTCTCTCGACGGTGATCTGCCGGACCGCCCCGACCGTGCGGGCCAGCAGCACGTCGTAGACCCCGGCCGCGGCGGCCACCACGCCCAGCCCGAGCGGCTGGGCCACCTGCTCGTCCAGCGCCTTCGCGGCCGCCTCGGCGTGCAGCCCCATCTGGCCGGCCAGGAACCGCTCCGGGTCCAGATAGCCGAGCACCACCGAGGCGTCGGTGACGGTCGGCCGGGTGCCGCCCCGGCCGTAGCACACCGGCCCCGGGTCGGCACCGGCGCTGTGCGGCCCCACCTTCAGCAACCCCCGGTCCAGCCAGGCGATCGAGCCGCCGCCGGCGCCGATGGTGCGGATGTCGTAGGCCGGGATCAGCAGCGGGAAGTGCTCCAGCTGCGCCTCGTACGCGGCCGCCGCCGTCCCCTGCTCGATCACGCAGGTGTCCAGTGACGTCCCTCCGATGTCGAAGGTGAGCAGGTTGTCCCGGCCCAGCACCTCGGCCAGGTAGCCGGCACCGACGATCCCGCCGGCCGGCCCGGACAGCACGGTGTGGGTGGGCGAGGTGCGGGCGGCGTCGGCGGTCATCGAGCCACCGCCGGAGCGCATGATCAGGAACTGGCCGGCGAAGCCGCCGCCGGCCAGCCCCGCCGCCAGCGCGTCCACATACCGCTCGAACGTCGGCCGGATGTAGGCATCGAGCACCGTGGTGCTGGTGCGCTCGTACTCCCGGTACTCCCGGACGATGTCGGTGGACAGTGACACACTCACCTGCGGGTGGGCCGCCCGGATCAGCTCGGCGGCGGCCCGCTCGTGGCTGGGATCCAGGAACGAGTGCAGGAAGCAGACCGCGATCGACCGCACCCCGTGCTCGTCGACCAGCAGCCGGGCGGCCTCCCGGACACTGTCCGGGTCCAGCTCCTCGACCACCCGTCCCTTGTAGTCCAGCCGGCCGCGGACCCCGGCGGTGTGCCGCCGGAGCACCAGGCTGGCCGGCCGCTCGTACTGGAAGTCGTACATGTGCTCCGGCGGGACGTTGCCCCGGCCAATCAGGAAGATGTCCCGGAAGCCGGCGTTGGTGATGATCCCGGTGGTGGCGCCGCGCCGCTCCAGCACGGCGTTGAGCCCGAGCGTGGTGCCGTGGATGAACAGCTCCACCTCGGACAGGTCGGTGCCCAGCGCGGCCACCGCCGCCAGCACGCCGTCGGCCGGTGCGGCCGGGGTGGTCGGTGCCTTGCGGAACCGGACCCGCTGGGTACGCGCGTCCAGCTCCATCGCGTCCACGAACGTCCCCCCGATGTCGACCGCTAGCCGGATCGGCCGGTCAGGCATGTGTTACACCACCTCTCAGCAGCTCCGGCAGCTCCGGGACCCGCCAGCAGGCGGCCCGACTCGCCCCGTAGCCGACCAGCTCCTGCGGCTCGGCCCGGCACCGGTCGGTCGCCAGTGGACAGCGGGCGGCCAGCGGGCACCCGGTGGCCGCGTCCACCTCCTCCAGGTCCTTCACCAGCTCCAGCCGGGGACCGGCGAAACCGGCACCGAGACTGGGCACACTGGACAGCAGCGCCCGGGTGTAGGGGTGCCGCGGGTTGCTGAACACCTCGGCCACCGGGCCCTCCTCCACCACCCGGCCGAGGTAGAGCACCACCACCCGGTCGCAGAACCCGCGTACCGTGGCCAGGTCGTGGGAGATGAACACCCGGCCCCGGGACTCGTCACCGGTCAGCTCCGCGACCACCTGCAGGATCTGCGCCTGCACGGTCACGTCGAGGGCGGACGTCGGCTCGTCGAACACCACCAGGTCCGGCCCGCCGACTAGCGCCCGGGCGATCCCGACCCGCTGCGCCTGCCCGCCGGACAGCTCGTGCGGCCGGCGCGGCAGGATCGACTCGTCCAGCCCCATCCGGGCCAGCGCCGCTGCCACCCGGCCGGCCCGCTCGGCGGCCGGCACGCCCTGTGCCCGCAGCGGCTCGGCGATCGCGTCCGCGACGGTCCGGCGCGGGCTCAGCGACCCGATCGGGTCCTGGAACACCAGCTGCGCCCGGGTGCGCAGCGCCCGCAGCCGCCGGCCGCGCACCCGGGACAGATCGTGGCCGGCCAGCCTCACCCGCCCGGCACTCGGCCGGATCAGCCCCAGGATCAGCCGAGCCAGGGTGCTCTTGCCACACCCGCTCTCCCCGACCACGCCGACCGTCTCGCCGGCGGCCACCTGCAGGCTGACCCCGCGCAGCGCGTGGTGCCCACCGCCGCCGAACCGGCTCCGGTAGACCACGTGCGCGTCCTCGACCGAGAGCACGGCCGGGGGCTCCGGGGCGGCCGAGCCGGCCGGGGGACGTGGTCCGGCCGGCTCGGCCTGGGTGGCGGTCCTAGCGCCACCCGCTTGCGTACCCGGGCCATCCGACTGTGGGTGGAAGCAGGCGACCCGCCACCCGGCCCCCCACTCGCTGATCGCTGGTCGCTGCGACCGGCACGTGTCGTCGGCGTGACCGCACCGGGGTGCGAACGGGCAGTTGGCCGGGGCCTGTGCCAGCAGCGGCATCCCGCCCGGGGTAGCGACCACCCGACGACCGTCCACTTGGGGCACCGAGGCGACCAGCGTACGCGTGTACGGGTGGGCCGGGGTACGCAGCACCCGCCCGGCCGGCCCGGACTCGACCACCATGCCCGCGTAGAGCACCACCACCCGGTCGCACACCTCGGCGACCGCGGCCAGGTCGTGGGAGATCAGCAGGACCCCGCGCCGGTCGGTGTCCGCCGCCTGCCGCAGCTGCCGCAGGATCTCCCGGGCCAGGGTGACGTCCAGGCCGGTGGTCGGCTCGTCGGCGATCAGCAGGCCGGGGGCGCAGCCGGTGGCCAGCGAGATCATCACCCGTTGCGCCATCCCGCCGGACAGCTCGTGCGGGTACGCGGACAGCCGGCGCCCCGGATCCCGGATCCCCACCTGCTCGAACAGCTCCCGGGCGGCTTCCCGGGCCGCCCCCGCCCCCATCCCCTGATGGACGGTGAGCCGGTCGGTCAGCTGCCGCCCCACCGCCCGGGTCGGGCTCAACGCCCCGCGCGGGTTCTGGAAGCACAGCGCGGCCCCCCGCCCCCGGTGCCCGGCCAGCGCCGCCCGGTCCATGGTCAGCACGTCCACCCACCCGACCCGATCGGGTTGATCACGGAGTTCCTCGGCGTGTCGTGCAGCAACTCCATGATCGACCGCTCCGTGACTGGCCGCCCGGGCGGATTGAGCGAACCGCACCCGGCCGGTGGCGTGGGAGCCGGGCGGCAGCAGCCCGACGATCGACCGGGCCACCATGCTCTTGCCGCCGCCGCTCTCCCCGACCAGGCCGACCACCTCGCCGGCGTCCACCGCCAGCGAGACGTCGCTGAGCGCGGCGATCCGCCGGCCCGGGCGGTGGATCACCACCGACAGGTTCTCGATCGAGAGCAGCGCGGTCATCGGCCCACCCCGGTGCCGGCGGCTGACCCGGCCGGGCCGGGCGGATCGGGCGGGCCGGGCGGAAGCGGGCGTGGCCCACCGGAGCCCGCGGCCGCCGCGGCCGGGCCCAGCGTCGCGGCCCGCTCCTGCAGCCCCTCCCCGAGCAGGCTGAACCCGAGCACCGACGCGAGCAGGAACAGCCCCGGCGGCACCGAGGTCCACCAGCGACCCGCCACCACGTCGCTGGCCCCGAGGCTGATCATGGCTCCCCACTCGGCGGTCGGGACCGGCACCCCGAGCCCGAGGAAGGACAGGCCGGCCAGGGTCAGCATGGCCCAGCCACAGTTCAGCGGCGCGATCACGCGCACCGGGGTGAGGCTGTTCGGCAGCACGTGCCGCCACAGCACCGCCAGCGTGCCGGAGCCGGAGGTGACCGAGGCTTCCACGAACGGCAGCTCCCGGACCGAGCGCGCCTCCGCCCGCACCAGCCGCGCGTACGCCGGTGCGTTGACCAGGGCGATCACGATCACCAGGTTGGTCGTACCGCCACCGAGCAGCGCGGCCACCACCAGCGCCATGATGAACGTCGGGAACGCCTGGAAGATGTCCAGCAGCCGCATCAGCAGGTCGTCCAGCCAGCCGCCCAGGTAGCCGGCGACCAGCCCGAGTGCGCTGCCGGACAGCACCGCCAGCGCCACCGCCGCGACCGCGATTCCCAGGTCCACCCGGGCCGCGTGCAGCACCCGGCTCCAGACGTCCATGCCGTTCACGTCGGTGCCCAGCAGATGGTCGCCGCCGGGGGGCGCGAGCGTTCCGGCCGGGTCGATCTCGGTCGGTCCCCACTGGCTGAGCAGCGGAGCGAAGGCAGCGGCCAGGACCGCCAGCGCCAGGATCACCGAACCGCTGGCGAGCAGCCCGGTGGCGAAGCCCCGCCCGCCACCGGCACCGGCCACCGGCGCCAGCCGCGGGCCGGCCGGTACGGGGTCGGGTGGGGCCATCAGATCCGCACCCTCGGGTCGAGCACCGCGTGCACCACGTCCGCGGCCAGGAACACCAGCACGTAGCAGGCCGCGATCACCAGCACGGACGCCTGCACCACCGGGTAGTCCCGGAACAGCAGCCCCCGTAATGCCCACTGGCCGAACCCCTGCCAGGAGAACACATACTCGATCAGCACAGTAGAGCCGATCGCAAACCCGAA
>WHTQ01000141.1 GCA_009377645.1 Micromonosporaceae bacterium
TGATCAGGATGCCGAGCTGGGCGCCGCGGCCGGTGCCGACCAGCAGCGCGGTCGGGGTGGCCAGGCCGAGCGCGCACGGGCAGGCGATGATCAGCACGGCGACCGCCGCGGTGATCGCGACGCTCGAGCCGGCCCCGACCGCCAGCCAGAAGCCGAGCGTGCCGGTCGCGACCAGGATCACCACCGGCACGAACACCGCGGAGATCCGGTCGGCCAGCCGCTGCACCGGCGCCTTGCCGGACTGCGCCTCACGAACCAGCTTCGCCATCTGCGCCAGCTGGGTGTTGGCGCCGACCCGGGTGGCCGCCACCACGAGCCGGCCGCCGGCGTTCACCGTGGCGCCGACCACCGGGTCGCCGGCCCGCACCTCGACCGGCACGCTCTCGCCGGTGATCATGCTGACGTCCACCGCGGAGGCACCCTCGACCACCACCCCGTCGGTGGCGATCTTCTCGCCCGGGCGCACCACGAACCGGTCGCCCGGGCACAGCTGCTCGACCGGCACCCGCCGCTCCGTGCCGTCATCCTGTCGCACCGCCACGTCCTTGGCGCCCAGCTCCAGCAGCGCCCGGAGGGCGGAGCCGGCGCGCCGCTTGGCACGCGCCTCGAACCATCGGCCGGCGGTCAGGAACGTGGCCAGCGCCGCCCCGACCTCAAGGTAGACGTGCCCGCTGGCGTCCCCCCGCTCGGCCAGCAGCGAGAACGACATGGTCATCCCGGGCTCGCCGGCGGACCCGAACCCGAGCGCGTAGAGGCTCCACCCGAACGAGACCGCCACCCCGAGTGAGATCAGCGTGTCCATGCTGGCGGTGCGGTGCCGCAGGCCGGCCAGCGCCGCCCGGTGGAACGGCCAGGCGCCCCAGGTGAGCACCGGGGTGGCCAGCGCCAGCAGCAGCCACTGCCAGCCCCGGAACTGCAGCGCCGGCACCATCACCAGCAGGAACACCGGGACAGTGAGCAGGACGTTGGCGAGCAGCCGCCGCTGCAGCGAGTGCTCCCGGTCGGGCGGCGCACCGGCGTCCGGGTCCGGTGGCGCGGCGGTGTAGCCGGTCGCCTCGACCGCCTGCACCAGCTCGGCCACGCCGACCGGGTCCGGAAACCGGACGTGGGCGGTCTCGGTGGCGAAGTTGACCGTGGCGGTGACGCCGTCCAGCCGGTTCAGCTTCCGCTCCACCCGGGCGGCGCAGGCGGCGCAGGTCATCCCGCCGACCCGCAGGTCGACGCTGTGCGCCTCAGCCATCCGCCTCAGCCGTCCCCACCAGCCAGGACGTACCCGGCCTCGTCGACGGCGGTGCGGACCTCGTCGATCGGGAGCGGCGCGGCGGAGGTGATGGTGACCCCGCCGGTGGGCAGGTCGACCGAGACCTCCCGGACGCCGGGGAGCTGGGTCAGCTCCCCTCGGACCGCTGAGACACAGTGCTCACAGGTCATGCCGGTGACCTCGTACGTGGTGGTGATGGGCATGCTGGTGCTCCTTATCGGGCTAGGACCGCACCAGGCGGGCGATCGCGTCCGAGGCTTCCTTCACCTTGGTCGACGGGTCTCCGGCGCGGGCGGCGTCGACCACGCAGTGGGCCAGGTGGCCCTCCAGCAGCCCGACCGCGACCGCTTGCAGGGCGCGGGTGGCGGCCGAGATCTGGGTGAGCACGTCGATGCAGTAGGTGTCCTCGTCGATCATGCGGTGCACACCCCGCACCTGGCCCTCGATCCGGCGCAGCCGGCCCAGCAGGGCCTGCTTGTCGGCCTCGTCCGTGCCATACCAGTACTGGCCGCCAGCGCCGGCCTCATCCACCGTCATGCCGCGAAGCATACCCCCCTCTGGTATCCAGGGTCAACGCCGGGCCGACTCCGGCGTGGTATGACGGACCCGAACAATCCTGGCAGTGGAACCGGAGGGCGCGGGTGCGCGGAGGGTCGGACGGCCGGAGCGGGGTAGCCCGGCGGGCGCTCCAGCACCCGGCCCGGTTGCTACCGATCGCGTTCCTGATCACGATCGGCGCCAGCACCTGCCTGCTGCTGCTGCCGGCGGCCCGGGCCGACCCGGCCGGCAGCACCAGCCTGGTGACCGCCCTGTTCACCGCCACCTCCGCGGTCTGCGTCACCGGCCTGGTGGTGGTGGACACCACCCACTGGTCCGACTTCGGGCAGGTCGTGATCATCGGGTCGGTGAAGGTCGGCGGGTACGGGATCATGACCGCCGCCACCCTGCTGGCGCTGGTGGTGGCCCGGCGGCTCGGGCTACGGACCCGGATGCTCGCCACCTCCGAGAGCCGGAGCCTGGACCTGGCCAACGTGCGGTCGGTGCTGGTCCGGGTGGCGCTGATCCAGCTCGCGTTCGAGGTCGCGGTGGCGGTCCCACTGACCGTGCGCTGGTGGGCCTCCGGCGAGCAGACCTTCCAGGAGGCGCTGTGGCACGGCGTCTTCCACGGCATCTCGGCGTTCAACAACGGTGGCTTCTCGCTGTTCAGCACCTCGATGGAGGGCTACGTCGGGGACTGGTGGGTCAGCGCGCCGATCGCGCTCGGAGTGATCGCCGGCAGCCTCGGCTTCCCGGTGCTGATCGAGCTGGGCCGGCAGCTCGGCCGGCCGCGGCGGTGGTCGGTGCACACCCGGCTGACGGTCTTCGGGTCGGCGGTGCTGCTGGCGGCGGGACTCGTGGCGCTGCTCACGTTCGAGTGGCGGAACCCGGCCACGCTCGGGCCGCTCAGCGTCCACGACAAGCTGGTCGCCGGGTTCTTCAACGCCGCGATGCCTCGCTCCGGCGGGTTCAGCAGCATCGAGTTCGGCGCCCTGCATCCCGAGTCGATCGCGATCACCAACCTGCTGATGTTCATTGGAGGCGGCAGCGGGTCCACCGCCGGCGGCATCAAGGTGGCGACGTTCTTCCTGCTCATGTACGTGATCTGGTCGGAAGTCCGGGGCGAGCCGGACGTGACCGTGGGACGGCGGCGGATCGCCAGTGCCACCCAGCGGGCGGCGCTGAGCGTCGCGCTGCTGGGGCTGGCGCTGGTCGCGGTCGGGGTGCTGCTGGTCGAGCTGTTCTCGGGGGGCTTCCGGTTCGAGCACATCATGTTCGACGTGATCTCGGCCTTCGCGACGGTCGGGCTCTCGACCGGTGTGACAATGGGATCGCCGGAACCGGCCCAGCTGGTGCTGACGGCGTTGATGTTCGTCGGCCGGGTCGGCCCGGTGGTGCTCGCCACCGGGCTCGCCCTGAACACCCGGCAACGGCTGTACCGCTATCCAGAGGAGCGTCCGATCGTTGGCTGACAACCGCAGAACCCCAACCGACGGCATCCTGGTGGTCGGGCTCGGCCGGTTCGGCGGCCAGGTGGCCGCCTCGCTGGTCCGGCTCGGCCACGAGGTGCTCGCGATCGACCAGGACGACGGGATCGTGCAGCGCTGGTCGGACCGGCTCACCTACGTGGTGCAGGCCGACTCCACCGACGAGGACGCGCTGCAGCAGCTCGGCGTGGCCGACCTGCGCCGGGCGATCGTGGGCATCGGCACCGACATCGAGGCCAGCGTGCTCACCGTGCTCGCGCTCAACGAGATCGGCGTACGCGACATCTGGGCGAAGGCGATCACCGCCAAGCACGGCAAGATCCTGTCCGCGGTCGGGGCCGACCACGTGATCTACCCGGAGGCGGCGATGGGCGAGCGGGTCGCCCACCTGATCGCCAGCCAGATGCTCGACTTCATCGAGTTCGACGACGGGTACGCGATCGCCAAGCTGCAGGCGCCGGAGGAGGCGATCGGGCGCACCCTGGCCGAGAGCGCCCTGCGCAGCAAGTACGGCATCACCGTGGTGGGAGTGAAGATGACCGGCTCGGACTTCACGTACGCCCGGCCCGAAACGATGGTGTACGGGGGGGCGTTGCTGATCGTCGCCGGCAAGACCCCGGAGGTCGAGCGGTTCGCCTCGGTCACCTGACAACCAGAGTGTTGACAGCCACCGCACCCGGGCTCATCCGCGCGGATGCCGACCACCGGCGGCTTCCTGACCGCGTTCCTGATCACCGCACTCACCTGAGAGCAGGGAGGCTGGCTCTGACCGGTCACCGGCAGGAGTTAGCGGATGGAGACGTGGACGTGGTTGGTGTGTGCACTGGCCGCGTCGCCACCACTGCCACCGTAGATGCTCCATCCCCTACCTGGGAACCAGACCTCGCGATACCAGATGACGTACTGGACGCCGAGCGCGTCGGCATTGTGGACGAAGAAGGAGGCGAGCCGGTCGCCGTACGTCTTGTCGCTTCCGAAGGCGGCCCCGCCGAACCCGTTCGGTGAGGCGGCGAAGTCGCAGGCCCGGCCGATCGGGTGCTCCCCGAAGGTGCCGCCGCCGCGGTAGCACGAGGTGTAGCGGGTGAAGCCGAAGATCTGCGCCTCATTGTAGGCGTGCAGCATCCGCGGGGTCAGGCAGCCGGAGGTGGTCGGGTCGGGCTCCGAACAGGACTCGGCTGAGAACGAGCCGTCGGAGTTGCGGGATGCCGGCTCGGCGTCCTCGGCCGGGAACGCCTCGAAGCTGCCGCTGGCGCCGCCGCCGATCGCGAACAGCGCCGCCTCGGCCTGGTCCTTCGCCTCGTCCAGCTTGTTGACTTCCTTCTCCTGGACCGCGATCTCCTCGGCCAGCTCCGCCTGCTGCGCCTCGATCTGCTCGGTGAGCTCCCGGAACCGTTCCAGCTTCTCGGCGTCCCGCTTGGCGATCATGTCGACCGCCACCACCCGTTCCAGGAACGCGTCCGGCGAGTTGGCGTTGATGAGGGCGGTGAACGCCCCCACCCGGCCGGTCCGGTAGGCGGCGGCGGCGACGATCTGGATCTCGTCGACCAGCTCCTCCCGCTCCTCCTCCGCGCCCTCCAGCTTGACCAGCAGCTTCAGCTCCCGCTTCTCGGACGCGTCCAGCTCCGCCTTCGCGTCCTGGTATTTGGAGGCGGCCTCGTCCAGCTGCTCGCGCAGCGACTTCGTGCCGCCCTCGTCGTCCTCCTGGGCGGAGGCGGGGGCGGCGAGCAGACCGAACAGGACAGCGGCGATCGCGGAAACAACTACTAGGAGCGCCACACCACGGCGGGGAAGTGCCGTCGTCAGCACGGACGTCTGTTCCTTCCGTCGGCCGCCTACCGGGTTAGCTGACGGGTTCGGGACGGAACACTCCCTACCGCTTTCGCGGATTCACCCCAACATCCTCGGGTCCCCGGCTCACCGTACGGCGATTCGGCGGAGCCTTCGTCGGCGATCCGGGGGGTGGATCGCCTCCTGGACGACGGCCGCGGCTGACTCTACCGGACCTGGTCCATCGACGTCATCGCCCCGTCGTCGCCTCTTCATCCTGTTTGGTGAGACCATCTCGGCGCATCCCCGATCAGCCGAACGGATGATGTGTGCGGGTCACCGTTCGGTGGACATGAGCCTATCGACATAACGAACTCACCGACGGTAGCGATACGGGGCTGGAACGGCTGTCAGAGCCCGCTGTCAGAGCCCGCTGTCAGAGCCGGCTGTCAGAGCACGAGAACCCGGGCGTGGATCTGGGTGCGCTGCTGCAGCGCGGCCCGCAGCGCCCGGTGCAGACCGTCTTCGAGATACATCCCGCCGTTCCACTCGACCACGTGCGGGAACAGGTCACCGTAGAAGGTTGAGTCCTCGGCCAGCAGCTTGTCCAGCGCCAGCTCCCGCTTGGTGGTGGTGAGCTGGTCCAGCCGCACCTGCCGGGGCGGGATCGCCGCCCACTCCCGGAGACTGAGCCCGTGCGGAGGGTAGGGGCGCTCGCCAAGCACCGCCTTGAAGATCACGGCGGGCTCCACCTCCTCCCGGGCACCGCACCGGAACTGCGACCTGGCCGGTCGCCACCTCGTCGGGTCGCCACCCGTCGGGTAGCCTAGCCGTCCCCAGTCTCGGTGACCCAACGCCCGCGGTGAACCACCCGGTCGGGTTCCCGACGACCCCGCTTCAACGACGGTGACCGCCAGTCCGGTGCAGGATAACCGACCGTGATGGCGCCGACCGGGCTGAGCCGCGCCGGAACCCCGAACGCGCCCCGGTACGCGGCGGTCCGGTCCGGCGGGATGCCGAACAGGCAGGCGCCCAGCCCTTCGTCGACCGCGGTGAGCAGGATCATCAGCGCGGCCATGCCGGTGTCGACGTGCCAGTACGGCACCGGCCAGCGCGACTCGTCCCGGTCGGTCCAGCCCTTGTCCGGCTCCGCGTACCGGTCCAGATACGCGTCCTTGTCGGAGTGGGCGACCACGATCAGCGGCGCGGTACGCATCCCCGCCAGCCACCGGCCCTCGCCCGCCTCGGGCGGCGAGCTGGCCGCCCAGAACCGCTCCCGGTCGGCCGGCTCGGTCAGCACCAGGAACTCCCAACCCTGCGAGAACCCGGCGCTTGGCGCCCGGACCGCGTGTGCCAGCAGCCGGTCGACCACCGCCGCCGGCACCGGCCGGTCCGGCTGGTAGGTGCGCACCATCCGCCGGCGCCGGACCACCTCGGCGAACTCCACAGCCGCACTCCTCTGGTCAGCCGCGGGACCGCACGGCCCGGGCGAAGAACGCCAGGTTCGCGGGGCGTTCGGCCAGCCGGCGCATCAGGTACGGATACCACTGGGTGCCGTACGGCACGTACACCCGCACTGGATAGCCCTCGCCGACCAGCCGGCGCTGCTCGGCCGGCCGGACCCCGTACAGCATCTGGAACTCGAACTGGTCGGGCGGGCGGTCGAACCACTTTGCCCGGTCCTCGGCGATCGCCACCAGCCGCGGATCGTGGGTGGCCAGCATCGGGTAGCCCTGTCCGGACATCAGGATGTTCAGACAGCGCACATAGGACTTGTCCACCTCCAGCCGGCCTTGGAAGGCGACCGACTCCGGCTCCGCGTACGCGCCCTTGCACAGCCGCACCCGGGAGCCGGGGCCGGCCAGGTCACGGCAGTCCGCCTCGGTGCGGCGCAGGTACGCCTGCAGCGCCACCCCGGTGGCCGGGTAGTCCTTGCGCAGCTTGGTGAGGATCTCGCAGGTGGCGTCGGTGGTGGTGTGGTCCTCCATGTCCAGCGTGACCGTCGTGCCGGCCTCGGCCGCGGCCGTACACACCGCCGCCGCGTGGTCGAGCGCGAGCTGCTCGTCCAGCCGCAGCCCGATCGCGGACAGCTTCAGGCTGACCTCGGCGGCCGGGGCCAAGCCGGCCTGCGCCACGGCCGCCAGCAGCGCGACATACTCGCCCCGGGCGCGGGCGGCGTCGGCCGGGTTGAGGGTGTCCTCCCCGAGCTGGTCCAGGCTGACCGTCAGGCCGTCGCCCACCAGGGCACGGATGACCCGCAGGGCGTCGGCGGAGGTGGTGCCGGCCACGAACCGGCGGACCAGGTCGCGGGAGACCGGGGCAGTAGCTACCAGCCGCTCAAGCCGGGATGACCGGGCAGCGGCGAGGATCACCGAACGGAGCATGAACCGAGCGTATCGTCTACCGTTTACCTGTGGACTTCGACGCGTACGCGCGGACCGCGGTCGAGCTGGTCAACACCGAGCTGGCGACCCCGGACGACCTGGTGGCGCTGGTCCGGCCGGGCGGCAGCGGCCCGGGTGAGCTGGGCGGGCTGGCCGGCCTGACCGGCCGGGACGTGGGCATCCTGCGCCGGGCGCAGCACCGGCTCCGGCGGGTGTTCGCCCTCGGTACCGCCGGCCAGGACGCCGAGGTGGTCGCCGAGCTGAACATGCTGCTGGACGCGTTCCCGGTGCGCCCGAACATCTCCGGGCACGACGCCACCGACTGGCACATGCACGTGACCGGCCGCGGGTCGTCGGTCAGCGCCGAGTATCTGGCCCGCGCGGTCTGGGGCCTGGCGGTGTGGGTCTGCGAGTATGGCAGCGCCCGGTTCGGGGTCTGCGCCGACCAGCGGTGTGGCAACGTCTACCTGGACACCTCGTCGAACAACTGCCGGCGGTTCTGCTCGGAGCGGTGCGCCACCCGATCCCACGTGGCCGCCCACCGGGCCCGCAAACGCGCCGCCGCCAGCCAGCCTCGGGCTTCCCCGCCGATCATGGATGGATCGGCGCATTCTGATCGCCGGATGGCCCCGGCAGCTCCCTGACCGGTGGGGTGGGCGGGGCCAGGTGGGTACGGGCGAACGCCAGTGCCTCGGCCAGGTCCGCCTCCCGGTCGGCCCGGCTGGCCGCCCGGCGGGTCGAGACCTCCACCGCGACCGAGCCGGCGAACCCGCGCCGGGCAAGCGAACCGAGCAGCGCCGCGCACGGCTGGTCCCCGCGGCCGGGCACCAGGTGCTCGTCGCGCCCGCGACTCGTACCGTCCCCGAGGTGCACA
>WHTQ01000089.1 GCA_009377645.1 Micromonosporaceae bacterium
CCGAGCCGGCGCTGCTGGCCATCAAGGAGACCAGCAAGGAGGCGCTGCGGGAGCTGCGGGCGACCCTCGGGATCCTGCGGCAGGTGGACGACGACGAGGCGCCCCGATCACCCAGCCCGGGCCTCGCGCGCCTGCGGGAATGGTCGCCTCGGCGTCTGCCGCCGGCCTCGCCGTCGAGGTCGGGATGAGCGGCGAGCCGCGGGACGTGCCTCCCGGCGTGGACCGCGCGGCCTTCCGCATCGTGCAGGAGGCGCTCACCAACGTGGCCCGCCACGCCACCATCACCCGACCCCACTCGATGACCGGCGAACACGGCAATCACGTGGACGTCACGCGTCCCGAACCGCCAATCACGGCCACGAGGTCCGGGTCACCTGTCGCCGTTTCTGCCGCCGCCATATCCCCGGGCCGCAGCTGAGGCCGCCCGCGTCACCTCCGTTGTCCCATCGCCTCGCTGGTGCCTTCGATCCAGCCGGCGGCTGCGGCGAGGAGTATGTCGAGTTCGCGCAGCAGCCGGCGGATTTGGGGTGGCAGCGCGACGTCGAGTGACGGTTCGGTCGTGGCTTGGGCGGCGGCGAGCAGCGCTCGGGACAGCGCCTGGGCGGTTGTCGTGCTGTCGCCGCGGACCCATGACGGTCGCGGCAGCCCGGTGCTGTCGCGACGGCGTCGCGGTCCGGCGGGCGCGGTGGCGAGTCGGATGGGCTCGGCGGGCTCGCGCAGGGGGTGTGCTGTGGGCGGCTGGCGCGCCGTGTCGTGATCATCGGGCACGGTTCTCCTCCTGCTGTCGTCGCCCCAGGCCAGCGCCGTCGTTGCTGGTCGCGGGCGTCGTGATCGATCTGGACGACGGTGCGGCAGGCGGGTTGACGGGGAGGTTGTCGCGACGGTTGACGCGACAGCACGGCGGCAGGAAGAGGTTGACCGGCGGCCGGACGGGTGACGCCGCCGACGGCGAATTTGGCAGGTCAACCCTGCTGTTGACCTGCGGGGTAACCGTGCGGGTGCAGGGTCGGCCGCATGGATTTCTACGTGGACGTGTATGAGCGGCTGGACGGGGAGTGGGCTGCTGTGGGGTCAGGCCCGGAGGCCCGCGAGGCGGTGAAGCGGTGGGCCGTGGCGGAGCCGGCTTTGGCCGGTTTCGAGGATCTGGCGGCCGCGGTCGAGCGTTGCCGGGAACCCGGCGCGACGCTGACGGGCGACACGTTGCTCGCTGTAGCGCTTCGCTTCGCTGGTGACGAGCCGCTGGCCGCGCGGGTGGCGCTGCAGGTGCTGCTGCCGGCCTTGGACGCTTTGGCCACGAGGGCGCGGAGTCGGGGTTGGTGCGGACCGCGGTCTCCCTGGAAGGACATGGTCGAGTTGGACCAGGAGGTGCTCGTGGCGGCTTCCGATCGTGTCATCGCGCTGTCCGGGCAGCGCTTCCAGCGGCCCGCAGTCGTGATTCTGCGGCAGGTGTGGCGGCAGCTTCGAGGCGTCGTTGATCGGCACCGTAGCGAGCAGGACAGCCTGGTCTCACTGGACAGGCGGGAGCGGTTGCCGAGGGTGCCCAGGCCGGTAAGGGAGCCGTGGGTAGTGCAGCTGACGCGGGTGTTGTGCGACGCGGTCCGTGACGGGGTTGTGCGTCGGCAGGACGCCGCGTTGATCTTTAGCACCAGGGTGATGGGCGTCACCCCTGCCGAGGTCGGCCGGTCCTTACGCCTTCCTGAGCGGCAGGTGTGGCAGCGGCGCCGGTGGGCGGAGCGCCGCCTGTTCTCCGAGCAGGGCAAGTAGTTGCGGTCGAACGAAGAAGCCGTGCGGGCCGGGCCCGTTGCTGGTCGCGCGCTCTCCAGCGCCCGGAATGGGAAATCGAATTTGGTCTGTCGAGTGGAGGGGTTTCACCCGCCGGTAGTGAAGTCGACAGGTTTTGGAGCACGACTGTGAGGTGGAGGCCGTGGTGTCGCTGTTGGTGGTTGTGGCGCAGGTGACGGTGAATCCGACCCTTGAGGGGTTGCCCGGCGAACAGGTGGCGCAGCAGCTGCTGGACTGGCTCGGGCAGGTCGCGCTGTGGGCGTCGCTGGCGAGCCTGCTGGTGGGCGCGGCGGTGTGGGGGTTGGCGCAGCAGGCGGGCAACGGCTACCAGGCGGGCCGGGGCCGCACGTTCGCGATCGGCGGTGCGGTGGGGGCGCTGCTGACCGGTCTGGCGCCCCAGATCGTCAACCTGCTGTTCGCCGCCTCAAGGTAGCGCCGTTGTCGCGAACGGCTTCTCGGTTCGGAGGTGGGCGGTGAGCTTGTTGGTGTTCAACTCGTTCGGCGAGTGGCTGTTCGGCGTGGTCGCCCGGCTGTGCCGGCAGCTGCTGGAGGAGGCGGGCGCCAAGCTGGAGGCGTCAACCGCGGTGTCGTTCACCTCCGGCTGGTGGGTCGAGCCCGAGTCGCAGGCGGTGGCGCAGGCGGTGATGGCGCTCGCGGCGGTGTTGATGGCGGGCTGCCTGCTGCTGGCGTTGCTGCAGGGGATCCTCGCGGGCAACCCGGCGATGATGCTGCGCGCGGTCCTGCTGGAGGCGCCGATCTCGATCCTCGGGATCGTGGTGTTGACCGCGGTGACGGCGGCGCTGCTGGCGTTGACGGATGCGGCCTCGGCGATGGTGCTGCCCCACGGGGGCGCGACGGCCACCCGGCTGGTCGGCGCTGCGGTGTCACCGGGGACGCCGAGCGTGTTGCGGGGGGTCCTGCTGGTTCTGCTCGCTTTAGGGACGTTCCTGGTGTGGGTGGAGTTGGTGGTCCGTGAGGCGCTGATCTACCTGCTGGTGGCGTTCGCGCCGCTGCTGCTGGCGGCCCGGGTGTGGCCCGCGGCGCGCGGGGTGTGGCACAAGGGTGTGGAGATCGGCGCGGCGCTGGTGTTCAGTAAGTTCGTGATCGCTTTGGCGCTGGGGGTGGGCGGCGCGGCGTTGGGTGGCGGGGACGGCGAGTCGGAGTTGCAGGGGCTGCTGGCCGGGTCGACGCTGATGCTGACCGCAGCGCTCACCCCGTTCGCGTTGTTGCGGCTGCTGCCGGGTGTGGAGGCGGCGATGGGCGCGCAGGGCATCGGCCGGTCTCCGGGGCGGGCAGCGATGTCCGCGCTGCAGTGGGGCTATTACGGCGCTGCGCTGGGGCGCATCGCCGCCGGCGCCGGACCGGTGCCGGCCGCGACCTCGTCGGGCGCTGGGGACTCCCCGCCGGGCCCTGCCGGCCAGTTGGGACCTGGTGGGGGGCCGCATCCGGCGCCCTGGCGGGGCGGCGGCCCACCAGCCCGGTGGGACGGTGGCCCCTCGCCGGCCGGCGGCGGAGGCGGCGGGCCCTCCGGCGGGGGAGGGTCCGGGCCTGTGCCCGGCGGTGTCATCCCGCCGGGGGGGAGACCGTGGCCCGCGGCGATGCCGCCGCCTCCCAGGCCGCTGGGGTCGGGGAGGCTCGCGCTGGGCTCAGGCTCAACAGCCCAGCCGCAAGGGCCAGGTGGCGACGCTGATGACAGCCGCCCGGACGGTAACGCTCCGCACCCACCAGTACCACTGTCGGGCCCTGCTCCCGCGGCCCAGGGAGCACCGTCGAGCTTGCCGGCTCCGGCCCACACGCCGCCTCAAGCTGGAATCGAGCCTTCGGCGTCGGTGGGGACCTCGACCGTCGGGCACGGGCCGCCGGTCGTGGCTGGCCGTGGCCCGGCAGCGGAGTGGAGTGCGGCGGCGGGCGGTCCGACCGGAGTGGACGGCGGTAGGGGTCGGATCCCTCCGGTCCAGCCCGTGGGCCTGACAGCCCTGCCTGCGCTGCCCGCGACCACATCGCCCGCGGCGACACCGCCTGCGGGCGGGGTGCTGGCTGCTGGCGGCGGACTGGGGGGCGTTGATGAGTGAGACGGCTGCCCGCCGCTACCGGTTGCATCCGCCGGACGATTTGGGGGTGCTGTTCGGGCTGACCGTGGCCCAGGTCGCGGTGCTGGCCTTGGCGATGGTCGCGGGGGTGCTGGCAATGGCCTACGGGTCGGCCACCGCAGGGGTCGCAGTGCTGGCTGTGGGCGCGGCAGCGGGGCTGGGCCGGTTGAACGGGCAGCCGCTGCTGGCGTCGGCGCCATTGGCGGTGCGGTGGCTGCGCCGCCGGGTCGCCGGCGGGCAGCGGTGGTTCGCGCCGATCCCGCTGTGGACGGCCGATGACGGCCGGCTGTCGTTGCCGCCGGTGCTGTCCGGGCAGAGGTTGCTGGCTGTAGACGCGGCCGCTGGGCAGGGGGTGGCGGGGCCGGGGCAGGTCGGGGTCGTTCATGACGGGCGCGGTGATGTGTGGGCGGCGACGGTGCGGGTGTCGGGGCGGCGGTTCGCGTTGCTGGAGCCGGAGGAGCAGGACCGGTTGGCGCAGTGGTGGGGCACTGCTTTGTCGGCGTTTTGTGCGGAGCGGACCCCGGTGGTCTCGATCCGGTGGAGCCTGTGGTCGGCGCCGTCGGGGATGCGCCAGCAGGAGACCTACCTGGCCGAGCATCTGGCCGCCGAACCCGCCGCGCAAGCACGCGAGGCCTACGAGCAGCTGCTGGCTGCGGCCGGGCCGCTGTCCACCACCCATGAGGTGCTGGTGACCCTGTCGGTGGCGGGCGGTCGGGTGCGGGCGTCGAGGGAGCAGCGGGGGGACCGCCGCCGCGCTGCGGTGGAGACGCTGCTGGGCGAGTTGCTGCTGTTCTCCCGCCGGTTGGAGGCGGCCGGGCTGGTGGTCTCCGCGCCGCTGTCGCCGGGTGAGCTGGCCCGGGCGGTCCGGGTGAGGTTTGACCCGGCGTGCGCTGCGGTGCTGGACGGGCAGGGCCGCAGCCTGGGGGACCGGGCGGGGGTGGTGTCGTGGCGCAACGCTGGTCCGCTGGCCGCCGAGTCGGCGTGGACGCACTGGCGGGTGGACGGCTCGGTGCACCGGTCGTTTTTCGTGGCCCGCTGGCCGCTGCTGGAGGTCCCGGTCGACTGGCTGGGACAGCTGCTGTTGCACACCCGTGCGGTGCGGACGGTGACCGTCGGCTACGAGCCGGTGGGGCGGGCGGCGAGTCAGCGGCGGGTGATCCGGGAGGCCGCCAAACTTGCGGGCGACGCCGACCATCGCGCGTCGAAGGGGTTCCGGGTGGGCGCGCGGCACCGTCGCGCCGCTACGGCGGTCGGCGAGCGGGAGGAGGAGCTGGTCGCCGGGTTCGGCGAGCTGGGCTACGCCGGCCTGGTCACCGTCACCGCCGGCGACCTCGAGGAGTTGCGGCGGGGCTGCGAGGAGGCGGTGCAGACCGCGGCGTCGTGCGGGGTGGAGCTGCGCCCGCTGGACGGCCGCCACGACCAGGCGGCCGCCGCGGCGTTGCCGCTGGCCCGCGGCCTGGCCCCGAGGATCACGCGATGAGCCTGATCGGTCCGGGGTTGCGGCTGCCCCGTCACCGCGGCACCACCGCGAACCTGTGCGCGATCTACCCGTTCCAGGCCGGTCAGGGGCTCGGCCCCCGCGGGGTGTATCTGGGCAGCGATGTGCTGACCGGGGGCGGGGCGTTCTGCTACGACCCGTTCGAGCTGTACACGCAGGGGCTGCTGACCTCGCCGAACATGCTGGTGCTCGGCGATGTCGGCTCGGGCAAGTCCACCGCGGTCAAGACGCTGCTGTTCCGCTCGGTGGGGGTGCTCGGCTCTCCGGGCGGCGCCCACCGTTGGGTCGCGATCGTGGATCCGAAGGGCGAGTACCAGCCGCTGGCGGAGGCGCTCGATTTGGCGGTGCTGCGGCTGCGGCCCGGCGGGAGCACCCGGTTGAACCCGCTGGAGGGCGGACCCGCCGAATCGGACGAGCTGATCGCCCGCCGCGCCGGGCTGGTCGCCGCGCTGATCAGCGAGCTGCTCGGCCGCGATCTGGGCCCGCTGGAGGACGCTGCGGTCGGCTGGGCGGTCACCGACCTCACCCGCACCCCAAGGCGCACCCCGCCGGTGCTCGGGGATCTGGTGAGGCTGCTGGCCGACCCGAGCCGGGAGATGCTCGGCCGCGCCCGCCTGCCCGCCAAGGACCTGGTCGGGGAGCTGGCGGCGGCCCGGCACGCGCTGGGCAAGCTGCTCGACCGCGACCTGCGCGGCATGTTCGACGGCCCCTCCACGGTCGACGTGGACTGGGCCGGCCGCGGGCTGGTGATCGATTTGTCCGCGGTGCATCAGGACCCGTTGGCGTTGCGGCTGGTGATGGTCGCCGCGACCGGCTGGCTGCAGACCGTCATGGCTTCCCATGCGAGCGGGCCGGGGGTGCGCCGGTACCAGGTGCTGGAGGAGGTGTGGGCGCTGCTCGCCTCCGAGCGGACCGCCAAGTACCTGCAGTCGGCGTTCAAGCTGGCCCGCGCCTACGGGGTGGCCAACATCGCCGTGGCGCACCGCATCGCCGACCTGTACGCGCAGGCCGACGACGGCACCGCGGCCGCGAAGGCCGCCGCGGGGCTGCTGTCGGACACCCAGACCCGGGTGCTGTTCCGCCAGCCGCCCGACCAGGTCGACCAGGCCCGCCGGCTGCTGGGCCTGACCTCCGCGGAGGCGGGGCTGCTGCCCGAGCTGGCCAAGGGCCGGGCGCTGTGGAAAGTCGCCGGCCGCAGTGCGATCGTGCAGCATGTGCTGGCCCCCGCCGAGCGGGCGCTGTGCGACACCGACGCCCGCCTGCTGGTCTGACATGCCCGCCGGCCGCCGGTCGGAGCTGACCGTCTAGGATGGCGCGCAGATCCCGCAATCCGGACGGGCAGCTGTCCTTCGATGACCTGTTCGCCGACCCACAGGGGGATGCCGATGAGCGCGAGCCAGTACGCGGAGATGGCCCGCCGGCACCTGCAGGCGCACCGTCCCCGGATGTATCGGGAGCTGACCGCGGATCCGGTCCGGGGCGAGGCGTACTTCCTGCAGCTGGGCGAGCAGGTGGCGACCCAGATGGCGGTGGTGGAGGCGCAGATGCTGGAGCGGCTGCCACCGGCGGACCCGGGCGACCCGCAAGCGCGCGAGGTCCGGGTGAGGCAGGCGCGGGCGGTGGCGGAGGAGATGGTGCTGACCGAGCTGGTGCTGGTGGGCGACGAGGAGACGGAGGAGCAGACGGACGCGGACGGGGCGTACACCGGCTGGGAGCCGGGGACCGGGCCGCTGTTCGACGACCCGTCCCACCTGATGCGCTAAGCGAGCTTGCCGGGGCAGCCCGGTTCCGCCCCAGAGGTCAGAGCGATCTCGCGCCGGCGGGGCAGCGGAGCAAGGCGGCGGCGAACCTCGCGGCGCTGACGGTGCTGCGCCGTCTCGAGACCGAGCGGCGGGCGGCCACCGCCGCCGAGCAGGCGGTGCTGGGCCGGTGGGCCGGGTGGGGTGCGCTGCCGCAGGTGTTCGACACCCACCAGCCCGGCTGGGAGCCGATCCGCGCCGAGCTGGCCGGGCTGCTGAACGAGCAGGAGTACGCCGCGGCCCGCGCCTCGACGATCAACGCGCACTACACCGGCGCCGAGGTGGTCGAGGCGATGTGGCAGCTGGTCGCCGATCTGGGGTTCACCCGCGGGCGGGTGCTCGAACCGGGCTGCGGGTCGGGAAACTTCTTCGGGTTCGCCCCGCCCGGGGCGCAGCTGTTCGGGGTGGAAGCCGAGCCGGTCACCGCCCGGGTCGCCCGGGCGCTGTACCCCGACGCCGAGGTGCGGATCGAGGGGTTCGAGCGGACCCGCCTGCCGCCGGCCTCGTTCGACCTGGCCATCGGCAACGTCCCCTTCGGCGACATCCGCCTGCACGATGCGGTCCACAACCGCAGCGGCCATGCGATCCACAACCACTTCATCGTCAAAGCGGCCGATCTGACCCGCCCCGGCGGGTTGGTCGTGGTGTTGACCAGCCGCTACACCTTGGACGCCCGCAACCCCGCCGCCCGCAGGGAGCTGGCCCGGCACGCCGACCTCCTCGGCGCGGTTCGGCTGCCCTCCAACGCCTTCGCCGCTGCTGCGGGCACCTCGGTGGTGGTGGATCTGCTGGTGCTGCGCCGCCGCCTGCCCAGCGAGGCGCCGCTGGAAGACTGGTGGGAGCGGGCCGTGCCGCTGGAGGTGGACGGCGGGCAGGTGGGGGTCAACGAGTATCTGGCGGCCCGGCCGGAGCGGATCCTCGGCGACCCCAAGGTGGGCCAGGGACTCTACGGCCGCGAACTGCTCGTCACTGCTGACGGGCGGCCGGTGGGCGAGGCGCTGGCCGCGGCCGCCTCGGCGATCGCCCACCAGGCGCGGCGGGCCGGCCGCATCTGGACGCCCCCCGACCCCGCCGTGCCGCGCCCGCGGATCGCCGCCCGCCCGGCGCCACCCGCGGCCAAGGAGGGCGCGTTCCTGCTGGAGCAGGGCGGGCGGGTGCTGCGCGTGGTCGGCGGGCAAGCCGTGACCCATAAGGTGAAGCCCAGCAGGGACCTGCCGGAGCTGCGCGCGCTGATCGGCCTGCGGGAGACGCTCACCGAGGTGCTCACCGTGCAGGCGGCCAACCAGGTCGGCGAGCAGACGCTGGCCGACGCCCAACAGCGGCTGAACCGCCGCTACGACGCCTACGCCGAGCGGTTCGGACCGCTGAACCGCCACCGCGCATTCACCGTGGCCGGCCGCGACGGCCAACAGCAGGTCCGCAAGCGGTTCCCCTCGATGGGCGGGTTCCGCGCCGACCCCGACTTCCACGCCGTGATGGCGCTGGAGGTCTTCGACGACGACACCCAAACCGCCAGCAAAGCCCCGGTGTTCACCCGGCGGGTCATCGCCCCCCGCGCCTCCGCCCAGGGCGCGGACACCGCCCAGGACGCCCTCGCGCTGTGCCTGGACGAGCGCGGCCGCGTCGACATCGACCGCATCGCCGAGCTGCTCGGCGTCACCGCCCGCGAGGCGATCATCGAGCTCGGCGACCTGGCCTTCGAGGACCCCGAGATGGGCCGGTGGGTGCCCGCCGCCGCCTACCTGTCCGGTGACGTCCGCGCCAAGCTGGCCGCCGCCACCTACGCCGCCGCCAGCGACCCCGACCGCTACCGGCGCAACGTGGCCGCGCTGGAGGAGGTCCAACCGGAGGACCTGACCCCGGGCGAGATCGACGGGCGGCTCGGCGCACCGTGGATCGGCGGCGTCGATGTCGAGGCGTTCGCCCGCGAGACGCTGGCCGCTCCTGGCATCCGCATCACCCACGCCCCGATCATCGCCACCTGGACGGTCAACGCCTCGGCGGTCAACCGTTACTCGGTGCTGATGAGCAGCACCTGGGGCACCCAACGGTGCGACGCCGTCACCATCCTGGAGGCGTCGCTGAACCAGCGGCCGGTCACCGTCACCGACCCGCTGCCCGACACCGACCGGCGGGTGGTCAACCCGCACGAGACCCTGCTGGCCCGCGAGAAGCAGCAGCAGCTGGGCGACCGGTTCGCGCAGTGGCTGTGGGAGGACCCCGAACGCGCCGACCGGCTGGCTCGCGTCTACAACACCCGGTTCAACAGCACCATCGCGACCCGCTACGACGGCGGCCACCTGTCCCTGCCCGGGCTGGCCGCCACCTGGACGATGCGGCCGCACCAGACCGATGCGATCTGGCGGATCGTCAGCGGCGGCCGCGCGCTGCTCGGCCACGCGGTCGGCGCGGGCAAGACCGCCACCATGATCGCCGCCGGGATGGAGCAGAAGCGGCTCGGGCTGATCACCAAGCCCGCCTATGCGGTGCCCAACCACATGCTGGAGCAGTTCACCCGCGAGCTGCTCCAGCTCTATCCGGCCGCTAAGGTGCTGGTCGCCTCCCCTGCCGACACCTCCAGGGCGCACCGCAAGGCGTTCGTGGCCCGGTGCGCCACAGGCGACTGGGACGCGGTGGTGCTCACCCACAGCGCCTTCGGCCGGCTGCCCGTCAGCGACGCCACCCGCGCGACGTCCGTCGCAAAGGTGTGTGAGGAGTTCCGCGCCGCCCGTGACGCCGCCCGTGACCAGGCGGGGGCCGGCGGCAGCCGCATCATCAAGCAGCTGGAGAAACAGCTCGCCCGATATGAGGCCAAACACGAGCAGCTGCAGGCCGCCCACCACAAGGACGACGGCACGACCTTCGAGCACACCGGCATCGACTACCTGATGATCGACGAGGCGCACCTGTTCAAAAGCCTGTTCATCGCCACCCGCATCCAGGGGGTCAGCGGGCAGGGCTCGCAGCGCGCCGAGGACCTCGCGGTCAAGCTGCGCTGGCTGCGCGACCGGCACGGCGAGCGGGTGGTGACGTTCGCGACCGCCACCCCGATCGCCAACTCGGTCGCCGAGATGTACGTCATGCAGACCTACCTGCAACCCGACGCGCTCGCCGAACGCGGCATCGGCCAGTTCGACGCCTGGGCCGCCACCTTCGGCACCACGGTCACCGCGATGGAACTCGCGCCCGACGGCGGCTCCTACCGGATGAAGACCCGCTTCTCCAAATTCCGCAACGTCCCCGAGCTGTCGGCGCTGTTCCGTCAGGTCGCCGACATCCAAACCCCGGACATGCTCAACCTGCCCACCCCGCAGCTGGCCGGCGGGCAACCCGACGTCATCGTCGTCCCGCCCTCCGACGAGCTGCGAGCCTACGTGGCCACCCTGGTCGAACGCGCCGAGAAGGTCCGTGGCCGGGCGGTCGAGCCGGGCGAGGACAACATGCTCAAGGTCACCGGCGACGGCCGCAAGGCCGCGCTGGACCTGCGGCTGGTCGGCCTGCCGCCCGCCCCAGACGGCGGCAAGGTCGCCGCGCTCGCCGAGAAGGCCGCCGGCATCTACCACGCCCACCGCGACCGGATCTACCGCGGCCCCGACGGGCAACCCGACCCGATCCGGGGAGCGTTTCAGCTGGTGTTCTGCGACCTCGGCACCCCCAAACCGGGCGACTGGAGCGTCTACCAGGCCGTCCGCCAGGCGCTGGCCGCACGCGGGGTGCCCGCCGAGCAGGTCCGCTTCATCCACGACGCCGGCTCGGACGCGGCCAAAGCGCAGCTGTTCGGCGACTGCCGCGCCGGCAAGGTAGCGGTCCTGCTCGGCTCCACCGCGAAGATGGGGGTGGGCACCAACGTCCAGGACCGGCTGATCGCCCTGCACCACCTCGACGCCCCCTGGCGGCCCGCCGACATCGAGCAGCGCGACGGGCGCGGCCTGCGGCAGGGCAACCAAAACAGCAGCGTCCGGATCCTGCGCTACGTCACCGAAGCGTCCTTCGACATCTACATGTGGCAGACGCTGGAACGCAAAGCCGCGTTCATCGCCCAGGTCATGACCGGCAAGGCCACGGCCCGTGAGATCGAGGAGATCAGCCAGACCGCCTTGTCCTTCGCCGAGGTCAAAGCGCTGGCCACCGGCAACCCGCTGATCATGGAGAAAGCCGAAATCGACACCGAGGTCGCCCGGCTCACCCGGCTGCGGGCCGCCCACGAGCGTGAGCAGCGACGCCTGGCCGCCGCCGAGCGCCGGCTGCTGGACCAGGCCGCCACCCTCGACGATCGCGCGGCACGGCTGGATGAGACCGCCCGGCTGCGGCACGACACCCGCGGCGACCGCTTCGCCATCAAACTTGACGGGCGCGTCCACCGCGACCGCACCGAAGCCGGGGAACAGCTGCGGGAACGGATGACCCCGCTGCTGCAACGAACCGACTGGCGCGACTGCGGCCCCGCCCAGCCGCTCGGCACGCTCGGCGGGTTCCCCCTCCAGCTGCAGCACGGCGGCGCGCACGAGGCGGTCGTGATCATCGCCGCGCCCGCCCGTCTCGAGGTCACCTTCCACCACGACCAGCTGCCCGCCGACCCCCGCCAGCTCGTCCAGCGGCTCGAACGCACCCTGAACAGCGTCGAGACCTCCGCCGACCAGGCCCGCCACCGCGCCGTCAGCCTCCGCGCGGAAGCCGGACAAGCCCACCATCGCCAGCAGACCCCGTTCGAGCACGCCGACCGGGTGACCTCCCTGCTGGCCCGCCAACGGGTCATCGCCCAGCAACTGCTCCCCGACGACCCCGCCAACCAGCCGAACCCGACCAGCACACCGGAACCGCCGTCGCAGGGACTGTCAACCTGACCCCGGCTGGAGACGGTTGACCTGTCCCGGTTGACCCGCGGGTTGACCCCAAATCGGCGGCCACCATGCGCGTCAACCCGCCGGTTGACCTGTCCGTCGACCGGCCGGCGACAGCCTCGCCGGCATGGCAAGCACCAATCTGTTCCGCCAGTTGCAGCAGGAATGGGCCGCACTCGCCACCAGCAAGGCCGCACGCCACGCCATCACCCGCTGGGCGGCCACCGAACCCGACCTCGCCGGCCACGCCGACCCGGCCCGCATCGTCAAACGGTGCGCCCGCCGCACCGACCCCGCCGCGGCGAACCGGCTGCTCGCCGCCGTTCTGCGTGTCGCGGGCGACGATGCGCTGGCCCGCCGCACCGTGCTGCAGGCGCTGCTGCCCGGCATCGCCGCCATGTCCCGCAAGGCCAACAACATCGGCTGGTGCCACCCCAACAGCGCCTGGGCCGACCTGCGCGAGCTCGACCACGAGCTCCTCACGCTCGCCTGCGAACGGATCGCCGTGGCCGCCGGGCAGGATCTGCAATGGCCCGCCGTCACCCTGACAGCGCAGGTCTGGCGCCGGCTGCGCATAGCCCTCGACCGACACCGCCGCCACCGCCGCCAGCAACTCAGAACCGTCCCGCTCAAGCGTCACCCGGACCTTGACCGGTACCTCGAAAACCAGGATTTCATCGACCGGGGGGAGTCCTGGGAGGAGCAGCTGACCCGGGTGGTATGCGAGGCGGTCCGCGACGGCACCGTCGCCCCAGGCGACGGCGCAGCGATCTTCAGCACCCGCATCATCGGTCTGCCCTCCGAACAGGCCGCCGAGCAGCTGCAGGTCACCGTCGGTGCCCTGTGGCAGCGCCGCCGCCGCGCCGAGCGCACCCTCGCCCACACCCTGGCGGCGGCCGCATGAACCCCCAACATCCGTCGGATCTGGTGACGGCCGGGCTGGCGGTGCTGGCCGCCGTGCTCACGACGGTGTGGGCCGGCGCGCAACTGTCCGCACTGCTCACCTCCGCCCAGCCGCTCCCGGTCGGCGTCGCCGACGTGGCCGCAGCGGCGGCACGGCTGCCCGGGGCGGTCGGGGATCCCGCCGCCGCCTGGCCGCCCCACGTCCGCGTCCTGCTCGGACCCGCCGTCCTGTACTGGACCTGCACCCTGCTCGCCGCCGCCGCGATGGCGACCGCTGCCGCCACGCTGCTGCGGCTCGGGCTCCCGCAGGTCGGCGTGGGACCCCGCACCCGCCTCGGGGTGGACACCCGCGCGCGGCTGGCCTCCCCCGCCGAGCTCGCGCCGCTGATCGTCCGCCGCCCCACACCCGGCCGGCTGACCCTCGGCACCGTGCATGGCCGGCTGGTCGCCACCGAGGACCGCCACCACTCCCCGGCCCGCGGACGGCGGGCCAGACGCCGTCAGGGCGACCGCACCTCGGTGATCGTGATCGGCCCCACCCGGTGCGGCAAGACCGCCAACACTGTCACCGGGATCCTCGAGTGGGACGGCCCCGCGATCCTGTCCTCGGTCAAGACCGACCTGCTCGCCGCCACCATCGACCGTCGCCGCGAGCTCGGCGAGGTCCGCGTCTTCGACCCCACCGCCGCGACCGGCCACCCCAGCGCCCACTGGTCCCCGCTGCGCGCCGCCCACACCGCCGTCGGCGCGCAGAAGGCCGCCCGCGCGCTGGTCGACGCCGGCCCCAAAACCGGCGCGGAGAACCTCGCGTTCTTCCAGGCCATGGCCCAACAGCTACTGTGGCCCGTCCTGTACACCGCAGCCCTCGGCCGCGCCACCATGCACGACGTCGTCAACTGGCTGCTCGTCGCCGACCGCCCTACCGACACCAGCCCCGGCGAGATCGCCCCGTTGCTGGACTACCACACCGTCGACCCCGACCCGAACGTCCGCGCCGACGCGAGGCTGGCCCGCGCCGCCATCGAGGCGATCTGGCAGCTCGACGAACGCACCCGCGGCGGCACCTACGCTACCGCCCACACCCTGCTGCTGCCCTGGCAAGACCCCACCGTTCTCAACCACGCTCAACAACAGGACATCACCCTGGAGTGGCTGCTGGAAGGCAGCAACACCCTCTACCTGTGCGGCCCCACCCACGAACAGCGACGCCTCGCATCCGTGTTCGGCGGGCTGCTCGGCGACCTGTTCCAGCAGGCCTACGAACACGCCAGCCGCACCAACCGGCCGCTGCCGTCAACCCTGGTCGTGCTCGACGAGGCAGGCAACACCCCCGCCGCCTGGCTGCCCCACGTCGCCTCCACCTGCGCCGGCATCGGGCTGCTGCTGGTCACCATCTGGCAGTCCAAAGCCCAGATCGACCACGCCTACCGCACCCTGGCCGACTCCGTGGTCACCAACCACGGCACCAAGATCATCTTCGCCGGGGTCTCCGACCGCTCCACCCTCGACTACGCCGCCGCGCTTATCGGCGACGAAGAACTCCAACAACGCTCCGTCACCGCCGACGCCCACCCCCTCAACGGGCACGGCCCGCGGTCGATCAGCCACACCGCCACCACCGCAAAGCTCCTCCCCGCCGACCTGCTCCGCCGAATCGCCCCCGGCCAAGGCCTCCTCATCCACGGCACCCTCCCACCCGCACACCTCCATGCCCGGCCCTACTACCAGGTGCGTCGGCCCGCCTATCCCCACGCCAGCAACATGGGCATGTCCCGCGGCAGATCAGGGTGAACCGCTGGTTGTGGATAACCGCGCTTGCTGTCGGCCGTCGGGCAGACTGCCTTCCAAACGAAAGGGGTTGGAGAATGCGGCCAGCCGTCGGGACAGAGCGTGAATGGAATCGCTAACCATCCGGGTGGGCGGCCGCTGGTCGGCAACGACGGCCGCGCGATCCTCGATCCTGGTGGGCACTTCTTGGGGGAAGGCGGTGCTGATGCAGCAACTGAAGCTGTTGTCGCTGGACGGTATCCGGCTGGACGCGGCGGTGCATGAGCCTGCCGGTGGCCGGTCGCGTGGCACGGTCCTGCTGGTCCATGGCATTACTGCGGACTTGGATGAGGGTGGCATGTTCGTGCGGCTGGCCGAGCGCCTGGCGCAGGTCGGGTTCACGGCGCTGCGGTTTTCGTTCCGCGGCCATGGACGAAGCGGCGGGACCCAGCGGGGCGCGACCATCGCCGGGGAGATGCTCGACGTGGAGGCGGTCATCGAATACGTCACTGCGGGGCATCCGGGCCAGGTGTCGGTGGTGGCGGCCAGCTTCGGCGCGGTCCCCGCCGTCCTGTCCCTGCCGGACCTGGAGGGCCTGGTGTCGCGACTGGTGTTGTGGAACCCGGTGCTCGACCTGCGAGCGACGTTCGTGGAGCCGGAGTTGCCGTGGGGCAAGCACAACTACAGCCCCGCACAGCAGGAACTGCTTGCGTCCCAGGGGTTCTTGCTGGTCGACGGCGAGTTTGCGCTCGGCCGTGTCATGTTCGACGAGTTCCGCCACTACCGGCCCGACCGGCGCTTTGTGGCCAGCGATCTGCCGGCGCTGGTGGTGCACGGCGATCAGGACAGCTCCGTGTCCTACGAGATCGCGCGTGCGGCGGCTGCGGCCAAGCCCAACTGCGCCTTCCACACGATCGCCGGTTCGGATCACGGGTTCGACTCCCGTGAACGTGAAGACGAGGCCATCGCGGTCACCGTCACCTGGCTTGACGGTGAGCACCCGGAGGAGGGGTGAACGCAAGAGCCCTGTACGCGCCTGTTCACCTTGCTGCCAGCAGCATCATCGGTGAGCGCTGCACCCTTGGTTATCCGAAGGAGGAGCGGCTGCGGGCAGAGCGGCAGCGGCCGGGTTCGGTTCCCGCCGGTGAGCCCGTGATGGTCGGCGAGCGGTGCCTGGTTTTCAACCAGGTCGTGCTTTACGAAGGTGTGGCTGTTGGTGAGGACTGTGTGATCGAGGATCTCGTGCGTGTCGGTTACAACAGCCAGGTTGGACCTCGAACCAGACTGATGTACGGGGCCTACATCTGCGATCGGGTGGTTATCGGCGCGGATGCCCGTGTGGCGGGGTTCGTCTGCGATGGCACACGCGTGGGGGACCGCTCCGCCGTTATGGGCGAGCTGGTGCACGAGTACACGCACCCCCATCAGGGCTGGTGGGAGGTTGACGAGGAGGCTCCGGTAATCGAGGCGGACTCCGTGGTCGGGTACGGCGCTCGGGTGGTAGGCGGTGTCCGGGTCGGAACGCGTAGTTACGTTGCGGCCGGGGCTGTCGTGACGAAACCTGTGCCGCCGGAGCATGTCGTGACCGGCATTAACGTGCAGACCCCCGCCGCGCAGTGGCGAGGGGAGCGCCTGCAGGATCTGATCCGATACTGGCGGACTTCTCCATCCGGTCGCCACTGATCGACGATCCGGTGCCATCGGTAGAAGACGCGCGCGGTCCTTGTGCGGTTACGCTTCCACGAAATCGGAGTCCTCGGTGTCGCTGCCGGCCTGGTCCTTGGGAAGCTGGCGCACCAGCGGCGGGTCGAACGCCAGCGCGGTTAGCTGGCGCGGGAACCGGGCCCGAAGGTCCTGCCTCGGGTGGTCGATGGAGAGCGCGGGCAGGAACTCGTCGACGGGCACGATGGCTTGCTCAAGCCGTGCGGCGAGTAGGCGCCCGAGGGCGTGACGTGTGAGCAGGTAGCCGAAGGTGCAGTGGCTGTAGCCGGGTCTCACGAAGCCGGGCAGGGCGGGCCGGTCAGGTTCCAGGGGGTAGCGGCCGAGGTACAGCAGATCAAAGTGACTCGCGCGGCTGAGACACTGCAGACCGGTGAGAAGGCTGTCGAGGAAGGTCGGCGCGAGAACCACGTCGTCTTCCAGCACAAGGACAAACGGCTCGCTGCCGGCATGCGCGGCGTGGCGCCAGCAGGCGAGATGCGCCAGGGTGCAGCCGACCTCGCCGAGCTTGAGCGGTCGGCGCCACCATGGGTTGTCCGAGTCGATCTGCCATGCGAACAGCGTGTAGCCGGATTGCTCGATGACGTGCCGGGTGAGTTGACGCCCGTCGAAGGGGCCGTCCCAGTCTGACGTGAACGTCACTGGCAGTTCCGGTGGGAGGCTGCGGGTGATCCCCGCCCGGCGGTCGGGGCGGCGGGGCAGGTTGATCACGTAGGAGCGGATGTCGGCAGGCGTGACCACGCTGTTGAGGTCGTCTCGCGGCACGATCAGTTCGTGTAGCGGCGGGTGTTGTCGACGACCACGGTGAAGGGCTCGTGGTGTCGGCGGGCGAGCAGCAGGAGCGGGTTGACCATTGTCAAATCGGCGACGTCGGTGATCCCGCCGACCCGCCGGGCCTCGGTGACGAGCACGAAGTCGTCGTGCCCCACCTGTTCGGTGACGTAGCTGACGCTGCGAGCGCCACGCTGTCCTTCCAGGAAGCAATAGGTGGCTCCCAGCACGCCCAGTGTGAGGCAGCCGCCCAGCAGGAAGACCGTGGTGCCCTGGGCGAGGGTGAGGCGGGTGATCACGGCGAGGTCTTCGAGGAGTTCGTGGTGCTCGGTCCAGCGGGGCCCGATCATCAGATCGTTCAGCTGGGGAACCACCAGGGGGTCGTCCTCGCCGAGCGGGTGCGGCTCGAAGTGGAACGGCAGCTGAGGAAGGAACTCCCGGTACTTGGCGTTCCACGGCGGGCCGCCGACCACAATGAGGACGTCGGCTTGGGTGTCGTAGTACTCCGATGGGGAGAAGTCCCGGACCGTGGCGGTGGGCGATAGCTGCGCGAGTCGCGTCCGCAGATACATCAGCCCGTCCAGGTCGGCGAACTTGGCGTAGCGCAGGTAGTTGCGGTCCGCCGGGTCGGCGAAGTACGGGCGTTCGGACTCGGGGATCTCCGAGCACACGATGTCCACCCGTGATCCTGCCGACAGCCGCCAGAATTCGCGCAGCCCGTCCCACCACGACAGTGCTTCTGCCGCGCGTGTTGGTGCTGGGGTCGACGCCGGGCTGAGCGACGGCGGATTGCTAGCAGCGGCATGACGCGGGGGGTCTGTGGCCACGAGGACGAACGCGAGGGTGTCGAGGGCTTTGTCGGCCTGGCGGCGCACGGTCTTCGCTGCACACTTTTGGGTCCGAGCCAGTGATTCCTGGCGGTCTGTGAGGGTCGGATAGCGGTGCTCCGCGACGAGGTTGAAGTCCACCTCGGCGTACAGGCGCTCGTGATCGCTAAGACCCTCGAGACCTCGGCGCAGCGCTGCCACGAGTTGGACAACCTCGTCGGCCGACCCTTGCTCCGCTCCCGAGTCCCTGACCAGAAGAGCGCGTAGGGCGTCACTGAGCGCGAGCACCGCGGTGGGATGGGCCAGCCCCTGGCCCTGCCGAAGGCGCTTCAGTTCGCCCCTGACCTGTTCGATGGATAGCGACCGCACGTGTCCAGTTTATGTCCAGCCAGGCCAGTGGCTGGCCACGAACACGGGTGCCGGATGGTCTAGCAGACCGTGCTTCGTCTCATCAGGATTCGCAATCGATGGTTCCGCGTTCGGCGAGGCGGTTGTGATCGGGCCGACAAGCACGCAGCTCCGGTCTCGACGACGGCCTACCCGGAGGATGAATGACGGTTTTAGGCCCCCCATTTGCCGCCCAGCAGGTCGCCAGGTCTCAGAGGGCTCGTCACTCATGACGTCGTGCAGGGAATCGAGCGATCCCATGTGGCGTAAGCGGCGTGAAGCGCGGCGCGGATCCCAGCGGATCCTGGCGGTCGTGCCTCGCGCCTTCCACAGCGGGCCGCTCTCGCCGGCCTCGGTGTATGCGATGTGGACACCATGCCATGGCCGGTTCGTGCAGGTCACCGAGCGCCAGTTCGAGGCAGCTGACCGTTCGGTGTCGGTGCGGTGCCCGGCCTGCCGGGCGATCTGGCGGGTCACGGTGTGCGCACCCACCGTCTGGTGGAGCCAATGAACGGGTTCAGGTCGGCGGCCGGTTGGGCGGGGAGCCGTCTCCTGTCCTCCGGTCGCTCCAATCATTCGACGGCGGCGGTGGAGGCCGCCGGGAAAGCGGTGAGAGTTGTGGAGACGAGTTCAGGACGGCTGGCGGCGGAGGCGCTGCGGCATGCCCGGGAGCAGATCGGCGAGCATGGCGAGGCCGGGGCGTGGCAGCAGTGGCAGGACGACCGGATCGTGTGGCACCTCGCCGAAGGGCCCGACGGGAGCCCGCAGTCGCTGTTTGCGGCCGGGCATGTGCTGATGACCGCCGAGCAGCATCGACGGTCCCCGGCGGCGCTGCTGGCCGCCCAGTACGTGGTGGGTGCGCTGCTGATGGTGCTGACCTGGCACGGCCGCCCGCCCGCCTCCCCGTGGTCGGTGGCCGCACCGGGCTGGTCACCGGGCAGCAAAGACAACGGCGGCGGCAACGGCAGCGACGGCGACGGTGGCGGTCCAGGAAAGGGGGATGACCCCCTGGCGCGGGCGCTGGCGGCGCTGGGCCAGGCGTGTGATCAGGCGCGGTCACGCCCGGCGGCGCTGCGGGAGTTACGCCGGTTGCAGCACGGCCTCGCCCAGGTCCGCGGCGCGCTGGTGCAGGGCGAGCAGGCAGCGGCCAGACGCGCCCGCCGCACCAGTCAGGCCGGGTCGCGCGCCGCGTACACCCCGTCCGCAAGCCGGGCAGCGTCGGCCTGATGTGCAGGGCGGCTGACGGGACCGGCCAGAAGCGATCAGGGGCCGTGCGGGCCGTTTGATCCGGGACTGGCAACAGACAAGCAGCAGCAAAAGAAAGGAACGGTCGATGGAAGGGGCACGTTCGATCATGACAAGCACAGTCGATCCGCAGGCGGTGGGTGCCAGGGCAGCCGAGATCCTGGATCTGGTGCGCTGTTGCGAGGAGTACGAGCGGCTGGTGGGGTCCAGCCTGCAGTATCCGGACTGCTGGGCCACCTTCACCGGCTATCCGATCATCGCCCGGTGGGACCTGGCCCGCGACGCGGCCGGGTTGTTCGAGGAGGCGCTTCGGGTGCTGTGCTTGAAGGCGGCGGTGTACGAGCTGAGCGGCGGGGACGAGGCCGCCGCCGAGCTGGTGGTGTCCGCGCCGGTGGACGAGATGGTCCACGCCATCCTCGCCCAGTACACGCTGTGCGTGCGGATGACCCGCCGGCTGGGGATCACCTTCGTGCACATGACCGACCGTGAGCGGTTCGGCTACCGCACCGGCGGCTACACCCACGACTGCTACCTCGCCGCCGGGTGGGGCGAACCGAACCCCCGGTACTGGATCGACGGGCAAGAGACCGCCCGCCGGCTGGACATCCTGAACCGCCGCTACGCCAGCATCGGGATCCGGGACGCCGGCCGGCGGCACGACATCGACTTCGACCGGCACGTGGCCTAACGGCAGGCCAGCTCGAAGGCCAGCACCCGGCGCATCGCCGCCACCACGTCTCGTGGCGCGAACCTTTCCAGAGCCGCGGCCTCCGCCTCGGCGAGGGCGGAGGCCAGCCGGCTGGGCGCGGCGACGCGCAGCACCGCCACCAGCCACGCCTCCAGATCCACCAGATCCTCGGGCAGCTCCAGATCCTCCGCGGCCGG
>WHTQ01000016.1 GCA_009377645.1 Micromonosporaceae bacterium
AAGATCCTCGACTGGTGCACCCCGGCCGAGGTCTTTGCCCGAGCTCTGGCACCATGAGCACGTAATCGTTGCGACGACCGCCGGAATCCACCTTAGAACCCAAGCGTCGACACGGGGTCATTTTTCACCCGTCGTCGACAGCCAGCCACCGCAGATCAAGATCGGCGAGTCGGACCTGCCCAGGTGGGCACGAGGAACGTCTCCACGTCCCGGGTGTAATGCAGCAGGGTGGTGGGGCGGATGCTGGTGCGGGTCGACAGCCAGTACCGCAGCCAAAGCTCCAGCGTCCACGCCCGCGCGGCCAGCCTCTCGCCGGCACTGCCCAGCAACTCGTCCCGAACCCGCCACGGCGGACCCGCTCCGAGCGGCCCAGCAGGTTCCGGGTGGAGCAGGCGAAGTACCAGCTACCGTGCCCACGCTCACCCAGCCGTGGGCAGGTCCGCTCCAGCCGGCGGCCGGTGACGCGGTCCCGGCACCCGCACCGCTTGAAGATCACACCCGAGGTTGCCATGACAACTCCCCTCTCGCATCGCTGGTCTTCAGGCTCCAACCTGCCCGACCAGCAGCCGGCCGCCGGACCTCAAGGCGCGCGACGCCGAAGGGACCTGTGCCGTGCGGTGCTACATCGAGGCAGTTAACCGGTGCCCGGGCGCGGTTCCGGTCGGGTGTGCTCTACGATCGTGCGCGTGTCACCGGTCTCCCGTGGTCGTCGGACCAAGAACAGCAAGAAGGGCGCGAGGAGCGGGAGGGGTGGGAGGGGCCGGGTGCTGCCGGCCGGTCGGCTCGGTACCGGCACGGTCTCGGCTGCTGCGCCATCCGCCCCGCCGCGTACGAGGCGCGCTATGAGAAGGCCACCGAAATCGGCGCTGGCTGCACTGTCCGCGGGCGAGAAGGCCGCAGTGCTCGACCGGCTGCTCACCGGCCGGGCGGACCTTCGGAAGCTGGCCGAGACCTACGCAGCGGAACGGCTGTCGGCCGGAGACCGTGAGGCGGTAGCCGCTGACGTCGGGAACGCCCTGCAGTGTCTGGACATCGACGAGCTGAACGGCCGGGCCGGGCCGCAGCCCGGCCGAGGGTACGTCCACCCAGTGGAGGCGGCCGCCGAGATTCTCGACGAGGCGCTGCAGCCGTTCCTCGACGACCTGGCGCGTCGGGCCGGGCTCGGCATGAGCGCTTCCGCGGTCGAGCTCGCCGCCGGGGTACTGCTGGGCCTGTACCGCTGCCGCGATGGCGGGGCCGGGTCGCTGCTGGAGGAGTCGCCGGACTATGCCCACGAGCGGGCACCAGCTGTGGTGGACCAATGTGCCAGGCTGGGTCTCGAGCTGCCCGCCGCTGAGCTGCTCGATCTCATGCCCGAATGGGGCACCGTGCTGCGTTGAGGCGGCAAGCCTCGCCTGGGCGGCCGGCCTCCAGGGCGGTAGGCTCACGCGGTGAGTCCGGTGAGCACGGCACGCCTCGATGAGCTTATCGAACAGGCGACTGTTGACTGCTACAACGAGGACGAGCAGCTGACTGGCCTGTTCACGATGGTCCAGGAGAACCTGTCAATGCCGTTCGACACCACGGTCCTCGGCGTGGACGTGACGGTCGAAGACATCGACCTGACCGGCACCGGCCAGATCGTCGCGATCTGTGTGCGCGGCGCCGCCCGTCAGGCGATCCCGATCCTCGAGCTTCCCCTGCCCACCCCACCGCCGGTGGGTGTGGAGTGGATCGAAGCCTACCGCCGCTGGATACGCTGAACACGGCGGCTGAACACGGCGATGGTCGGCGCAGCCCACCACGCCGACGCGGCCGGGCTGGGTCGACACGGTAGGCGCCACCGGGCCGTTCCGTCAGGTCGGATCGCCTGGGTGCGCCTCGTGGTAGGCGGTCCAGATCTCCGGGCGCAGCCGGCCTCTGGCCGAGACTGTGAACCCGAAGTGGCGCGCCCAGGCGCGCACCTGCGCAGCGGTCGGCTCAGCGGGTCGCGGCGGCACCGGTTCGGCCGGTTCTGGCGGCCGGCGGAGGTTCTCGAACTCGAGCGGGGGTGTGCCGTGGCCGGTGGTGAACCCGAGCCGCCGGTAGGTGGTGCGCCGCTTGCCATACATGCGCGCCAGCATCGCGACCTTGCCGTCGGCGTAGTCGTGCAGCTCGGCGGTCAGCTTGCCCGGATGTGTGCGCAGGATCCGGCCGGCGTACTGGGTGAGAGGCGTTTCGGACGAGATCGGGAACGTGAGGAACAAGGTGTCCAGCCGCGGGCAGTCGAACCCTTCGCCGATGTAGCGGTCGGTGGCAACCACCAGCAGCGGCGGCCCGTCGTGCGGCGCGTCCGCGAGCTGCTGAAGCCGTGCTCCGCGCTCCTTGGGTAGCAGCGACCCGTACAGCGTCAGCGGGTCGAGGCCCCGGGATCGCAGCTCGGCGGCCAGAGCCTGCACATGCTCGGTGCGTCCGGTCAGGACCAGGCAGTTGCGGCCGCGTGAGACCGCTGCGGCCACGTCCTCGCAGATCTGCTTGTTCCGCCCGTGGTCGGCGATCAGGGCAGGCAGGATGATCGATGCAAGCAGACTCCTGGGACTCGGTCGTCGATGCCCTCGTCGAGGGTGAGTTCGGTCTGGTGGATGTGCAGCGTCCTGGCCAGAGTGTTGTCGGTGGTGATGCGGTGCCGGACCGGTCCGCGATCTCCCGCGCATGGTCGCAGCAACGCAGCTCCGATGACTCGGTCGACACGCCCGTATCATGCCCGACCGCGTCACATCGTCGCCACCGCCGCGATCTCCAGCCTCCACCTGAGGGACGGGGTTGTCGCTGGACCGCCAAGATCGCGATCGCTGGCCACCCCTGGCTGCCCAACCCTACGATTGGCTAGAACGCGGCCGACCGCGCTGGGGTAACGTCTATAGATGAGTCCGGTCGATGGGCGTCAGGAGGGAGGTCGTCATGCCATTGGTGTACGCGCAGCGGAGACCAGGTGAACGGCTCGGCCATGCGCACACCCGACCTATCGCCGTGCCGGAAGACTTGGGTGGCCTGCATGGTCCTGCCCACGGCGTTGTGGAGCTGCCCCTGCGGGTGGACTGGACGCCTCGCAGGTTCTACGACCTCTCTAAGATCAGCAGCGTCCGCAGCCTCTATGAGACCGTGCTGCGTTCAGCGGTCCACGTCGATGACGTTGTTGCCTTCGTAAACCGGGATCGCCTGGTGACCGTGTGGTCGCAGCTACGGATCCCAGCACGCATCCGGACGATCTGGGAAGAGCGTTTCCCTGAGCTTCGCGCCTGAGTTCCCGTGGACCTGTTCCACGAAAGCCTGGCCCGACACGCGTTGGCTGCCCTGGACCAATACGGTTTCGTGCTCGCAGGGGGGTACGCCTTCCACCTGCACCAGGTGACTGACCGGCTATCCAGGGACGTCGACCTGTTCACCGACCGGTTCGACGCCGAGGTGTTCAACCTCGCCGAGCGGGCAGTTCTAGACGCCTACCGACGTCAGGGGTGGCAGGCCACAGTCGGCGTGTCGCTGGATGTCTTCCGGCAGATCCTGGTGGTCGATCCGGAGACTGGCGCGGAAGCGGTGGTGGACCTGGGCTTCGACGCTCGCGATCACCCGCCGGCTCGTTTGGACGTCGGCCCGGTGTTGGCGCTTGAGGACGCCGCGGCATCGAAGATCCGCACCTTGATCGACCGGGAGGCGGCACGCGACTACCTCGACGTCCACGGGCTGTTGACACAGGGCCGGTTCACTGCAGCTGAACTCGTCGATCTGGCAAAGGGGATAGACCCGAACGTGACCAGCGAGGTCGTGGCCGCGGTGCTGGAGCGATCCACAATGCCCGAGGACGAGGAGTACCTTGCTTACGGGATACCGGCCGCCGCGCAGAACAGGCTCCATGCTGACCTTGCCGCCGCAGCGGCGAGCCTCCGCGAGAAGACTCCGCCTCGCTAGTCGTCATGCTGCTGGTGAAGGCACGCGTCGCCCACGGTTGGAGCCAACCCCGACTCGGCGAACGCCTCGGCGTAGGCGAGCAGTAGGTACAGCGATACGAGTCGGCCCGCTACCGCTGGGCGAGCCTGGCCCCCGGTCGTCGAGGTGGCCACCCCCCTCGGCGTCAGCATCAGCGAACGAGCCGAGCTCCACGAACTCGACGCGGCCTGACCTGATCCCACGCACGGTGCCCAGCCACGCAGCCCGCGGTCCTCGCATAGTGCTCGCATGGTGCTCGGATGTTCGCGAGCTGGACGGATTTCCGGCGATGGTCTGACACGCCAGGTCTGCGGCGGCCGAGGCCCGGGCGCTGTCGGCGAGTCCGTCGCCCGGACCTGCCGATACTCGGCGGCACCCAGCCGGCCGCCTTGCGGGGTGGCGGCGATGGCCCGGTCGACCGGGTTCTGGTCGGCTGCGGCGTCGCCCAGCTGCCACGGCTGGTAGGTCGGGTCGGCATCGTCGCAGCCTTCCTCCGATGAGCCCGAAGCAGCGGGGCCGCACACCACCCGGTCGGCACTCGGGTGACCGGCGGATGGAGGCAGCGCGGCGCGGGCCCAGCGCCGACCGGTTGCCGTCGCCGCGTCGACCTGGGCGCCCGAGAGCGGCCGGGTGATGCTCGCCGAGGTCGCCGCCGACCGGCTCGCCGACTCGGAGGTGCACCGGTTCCCCAATGGACCGGTACGGGTACACGGCACGCTCCACTGGGATGTGCTGAGGCTGTACGGCGAGACCGTGGCGGGGCTACGTGCCGCTGCGCGTCACCACCGGAGCTGCACAGCGTCGGGACCGACTCATGGGCCGTCGACTATGGCCTGCTGGACACCTCCGGAGCCCTGCTCGGCAACCCGATACCCTACCGGGACGCCCGCACCGACGCGGTGATGGCGCGGGTGGTCGACGAGCTCGGCGCCGCCGACCTCTACCAGACCACCGGACTGCAGCTGCTGCCGTTCAACACCCTGTTCCAGCTCGTCTCCGCGGGCCGGCACCCCGCAGCTGGGCGCCGCGGCCCGGCCGCTGATGATCCCCGACCTGCTCTCGTACTGGCTGACCGGTGAGGCCGCCACCGAGCTGACCAACGCGTCCACGACTCAGCGTTCTTGGCCATCATCAAGGCTGACTTCCACAGCATCCGCCCCGCCGCCACCGCAATGATAGTGTTGTGGAATGCTGCCGTCCTTCGACCCGGCCACGGGCCGGCTCCCTGGGGAGAGCACGAGTGCGACTGGGAGGAGGTCCTCGGCAGGTTCGGCTGGACAGCTCGCCGGCGACAGCTGCTTGACGGGCTCGCCGAGGCCATCGAACTCCTGGGCGCCGCCGGTTGCCGCCGGCTGTGGCTGGACGGGAGCTTCGTCACGACCAAGGACGAGCCCGCTGACTTCGACGCCTGCTGGGACACCGACGGCATCGACATGGACGCGCTCGCCCCCGTGCTTCTCGACCTGTCGAAGGGACGAGCGGCGCAGAAGGCACGGTTCGGCGGCGAGTTTCTGCCCAACGTGGTCGAGACCGGCAGCGGCCTGGTCTTCAAGGAGTTCTTCCAGAACGAGCGTGACGTGGGCGTAAAGGCATCGCTGTCATCGCGATCGGAGTGTCATGATCACTAACGAGGTTCAGTACCGGAACACCAATGCGCACCTGCGCCAGTTCGAGGAGGCGCTGCAGAGTCTCGAGGCAGCCTCCCCCGTAGGGGCGCGGACCAAGCTGGCGCAGCTTGAGATCGACGCCGTACGAGCTCAGGCCGATGACCTCAGAGCCGAGCTGGATGAGTACGAGCGTCTCCGATCCGGCCAGGTCTCCACGTTTGAGGCGTCGTCTCTGGCAGGTCTCGCTACGTTGCTGGTCAAGGCGCGCCTCGCCCGCGGCTGGAGCCAACGCCGACTCGCCGAGCGCCTCGGCGTCGCCGAGCAGCAGGTACAGCGATACGAGTCGACCGGCTACCGCTCCGCGAGCCTGGCCCGCATCCTCGACGTTGCCACCACCCTCGGCGTCACCATCAGCGAACGAGCCGAACTCCACGAACTCGACGCGGCCTGACCTGATCCCACGCACGGTGGCCGGTCGGGCAGCCCGCGCAGTGCTCGGATGGTGCTCGGATGTTCGCGACCTGGACGGATTCCCGGCGACGTACCGGCACACCAGCCCTGTGGCGGCCAGGGGCCGGGAGCTGCCGGCGAGTCCACCGCCCGGACCTGCCGATACTCCACGGCATCCAGCCAGACTGAGCGCCCATAAACCGGACTCAAATAATGTTAAGATGATACAGGCCCCCAAACCTGGATGATTCAACTACGGATCAAGAGGTTGGGGGTTCGAATCCCTCCGGGCGCGCACCTCCGGGCGCGCCCTAGATGTCTCGCCCATGCAGCGGTTCTCCGGCCGACCCCTCACCAGGTTGATTCCCCGACCACGGCAGCGAACTCCCGTCCTGACCGCCCGACCGGATCGGAGGTACGCGGGCCGGCCGGGGCGCAGTGGTTGGACCACCCTGCCACTTGACGTCGAACCAGACCTCCGCTATGGTCCGTGGCAGACGGGAGGACGAGTTCCCATGGTCGACGCGACAGAGTTCCGGCGGATCACGCCGAGAGCGCTGCACAACGCGGTGATTGACCAGGTCTGCGACCTGATCAACGAGGGTGTGCTGACGCCCGGCCAGACCCTTCCGTCCGAGCGCGACCTGTCGCTGCAGCTGGGAGTCAGCCGCAACAGCCTTCGGGAGGCGCTGCGGGTGCTGGAGGCGCGCGGCATCGTCGTCACCCGGCATGGTGTCGGTCGGACCATCCGGGACGTGGGGCCACTTCAGGTCCCAGACTGGGCGGTGACTGAGCGCATCCAGACGTTGACCGTCCGGGAGGTGCTGGAGACTCGCGTACTGCTCGAGCCGCACGCCTGCGCGCTGGCCTCCACGCGGCGCTCCGAGGAGGAGCTGGCCGCCATCAAGGCCGCCGCCGATCACCGCGACACGTGGGAGGACAACGTCCGCTTCCACCACACGGTCGCGGCCGCTGCCGACAACTACGTTCTCGCGCAGCTGATCCTGCAGCAGATGAACCTGCTGCAGGAGCTCAGGCAGCGGGACCGGTACGCGTCGAGCGGCGACGTGGCGACGCTGATCGCCCAGCACCAGCAGATCGCTCGGGCAATCGAGGCGCGCGACGCCGCGCAGGCGAAGGCGCTCATGGAGGACCACCTGCAGTCGACGGCGCGGGTCGTCGGATCGACCGGGTGTCCGGGTGGCGAGGGTGGGGCCGATCCCGGGTGAGGCAAGGCACGTCAAGGAGGAGATGGCAGATGCGACACACCATTCGGATACGTCTCGCCGCGGTCGGTGGAGTCGTGCTCGCGTCGGCGCTCATCACCGCCTGCGGTGGCGACGACACCCCGGGCGGCGACAACGGGCAGGTCCGCGTCGGGATCGTCGACTCGCTGTTCTACAGTGGGCTCGACCAGTCCGGTACGGCGACTGGTGTGTGCCCTGACCTCATCAACGCGGTGTTCGAGGCGAACGGCCAGCCCGAGCCGGAGTACGTGGTCGCCGCCGCCTACTCCGACCTCATCTCGGGCCTGCAGGCCGACCGGTGGGACATGGTCGGCGCCTGCCTCCAGCTGACGCCGGAGCGGTGCGAGCAGGTGGCGTTCACCAACCCGCTGGAGACCGAGAGCTTCGCGTTCGCCGTCAACTCGGGAAACCCGAAGGGCCTGACCAGCCTCCAGCAGTTCGCCGACGATCCGGGCCTGAAGCTCGGAATCCTGCGCGGCAGTGTGATGGTGGACCGGGCAGAGACGGCCGGTGTCAAGGAGGACAGCATGGTGCTGTTCCAGAACGTGCGCGACGCCCTCGACGGCGTCAACGCGGGACGGGCCGACGCGATGCTCACCGGCCGGCTGGCCCTGCACGGGATCACCGTTGGCGAGCAGGACGTGGTCAACGTCTCGGACATCGTGCTCACCCCCGCTGGGGCCGCGGTGATGCCGGACAACACCGCGCTGCTACAGGAGTTCAACGACGGACTCCAGGCGATCAAGGACAGCGGCGAGTTCACGTCGATCACGGAGGAGTACGGGCTCGACCCGGCGCTCACCATCGACAAGACCGCCGACGAGGTCTGCTCCGGCGCGAGCTGACCGGCCGGACGCGCCCACCTGCGAAGCCACGATGCAGCACATCGTCGACAACCTGCCGTACCTGCTGGACGGGCTCTTCGTCACCCTGTACGTCACGGCGCTGGCGTGGCTGGTGATGATGGCGACCGCCTTCGCGCTCGGGTTCGCACGGTACTACGGCAACCGGCCCGCGCGGTGGTCGTCCGGCCTGGTTGTCGGCCTGTTCCGGGGGACGTCGACGTTCGTCATGCTGTTCTGGGCGTTCTACGTCCTGCCGCAGTTCGGCGTGACCCTGACGCCGATCGTCACGGGCGTGCTGGTCCTCGGCATCACCGAAGGGTGCTACCTGGCCGAGGGCGTCCGTGGCTCGCTCGCCAGCGTCACCCGGGGGCAGGCCGAGGCGGCCAGGGTGCTGGGTCTGAGCCCGTGGCAGACGATGGCCAGAGTCGTGCTCCCGCAGGCGCTTCCGACGATGATCGCGCCGATCGGCAACTTCACGATCGCGCTGCTCAAGTTCACGTCCCTGCTCTCGTTCATCTCGGTGCAGGACCTGACCAGCCGGATGCAGTCGCTGCGCTACCAGGTCGGGGACAGCATCGTCCTGTTCGGCGTACTGCTCGTCGTGTACTACCTGCTGTCGACGGCGCTCGGCTGGCTGTTCCGGTACCTCGAGCGCCGGGCGAGTGTTCGCGGAACCGGACGCCCACCGGAGGCGGGGCACGGCGCCGCCGCCGCGCCGCCGGTGACCGAGCCCACCGGCGGAGAGGTCGCGCTGCGATGACGTGGGACTGGTCGTACGCGCTGGACTCGCTGCCCAACCTGTTGCGGGGCCTGCTCATCACGCTGCAGATCACCGCCGGGGCGTCGGTCATCGCGCTGAGCGTCGGCCTCGTCTACGCCGCACTGATCCTCAGCCCGTTAAAGATCATCTCGTTGCCGGTGCGGTTCGTCGTCGACTTCTTCCGCGGCACACCGCTCGTCGTACAGGTGTTCTTCTGGTTTTACGTCCTGCCGGAGATCGGGATCACCGCCGGGGTGTTCGCGATCGGCGTGGTCGGGCTCGGGCTCTACGGGGCGGCCTACTGCGCGGACGTCTACCGCGCCGGGATCCAGAACCTTCCGGGGTCGCAGTGGGAGGCGGCCGCGGTGCTGCATCTCCCGCGCCGGTTTCTCTGGGCCGACGTCATCACGCCACAGGCCTTCCGGGCGGTGCTCCCGGCACTGGGCAACTATGTGATCCTGATGTTCAAGTACACGCCCATCCTCACGACGATCACCGTGACCGAGCTGCTCGCGGAGGGCCTCGACCTGGGTTCGGAGACGTACCGCTATCTTGAGCCGCTGACCATCGTCGGCGTCCTGTTCATCATCGTCTCGCTGCCCTGCGTGTACGGGCTGCGAAAGCTGGAGCAACGGCTGTCCCGGGCGACGGCATGAGAGGTGTTGACGTGGCTGGAGCGGCGGAAGTGACGGACGCGACGGAATCGGGTGACCGTACGGCGATTCGGGTCTCCGGCGTGTCCAAGTCGTTCGGGAGCACGGCGGTCCTGACCGATCTCGACCTGGTGGTCGGCATGCGCGAGAAGGTCGCGCTGATCGGGCCGAGCGGATCGGGCAAGACCACCGTGCTCCGCGTCCTGGCCGGGCTGGAACGGCCGGACGGCGGCGAGGTCGCGCTGTTCGGTTCGACGGTCTGGCCGCGTCCCCCGAAAGCGGTCTACCGCCGGGTGATGCTCGACGTCGGGATGGTTTTCCAGCAGTTCAACCTGTTCCCCCACATGACCGCACTGCGCAACGTGATGGAAGGGCCGATGCGCGCCAAGGGCTGGTCCCGGGGCGCCGCCGCGGAGAAGGCCCGCGAGGTCCTCGACATGGTCGGGATGAGCGGCTACGAGAAGTCGTGGCCGGCCCAGCTGTCGGGTGGACAGCAGCAGCGGGTGGCGATCGCGCGGACGCTCGCGATGGAGCCCCGGCTGCTGCTGCTCGACGAGGTCACCTCGGCTCTCGACCCGGAGCTGGTCGGCGAGGTGCTGGCGGTGATCCGGCGGCTGAGCACGGACACCGACCTGACCATTCTCATGGTCACCCATGAGATGACGTTCGCTGCGCGCTCCGCCGACCGGGTCCTCATGTTCGACTCCGGAGTGGTGGTCGAGAACGGTCCCGCCCAGGAGGTTCTCCGCAACCCCGGTCACGAGCGGACCCGCCGCTTCCTGTCTGCGGTGCTCGAGCGATGAGTGCCCGCGCCGGCAACTCGTGGAGGAATGGATGAACATCAGCAAGGTCATCACCGGCGGCACCGCCATCACCATGTCCGACGGCGGCGACCTGCCCGACGCCGTGGTCGTGCTGTCCGGGTCCACCATCGCGGGCGTCTACCCGGCCGGGCAGGCGCCGCCCGACGTCACGGCGTGGGTCGCCGCCCACCCGGACCAGGTCCTCGACGCGTCCGGCCGGTACCTCATCCCCGGGTTGGTCAACCTCCATGAGCACCTGGACATGCACAACGTCCCCGGATCGATGCACGACCGGGTCGCCGGCCCGGTCCGGACGCTCGTACCGCGGGTGGTGCGCAACGCGATCCTGTCGCTGGCCAAGGGCGTCACGACAGTGCGCGACCTGGGCTCCAAGGGTGCGACGAACATCCTGATGCGGAACATCGTCGACTCCGGCCAGTTCGTCGGCCCGCGGATCCTCGGGTGCGGCCAGATGATCGCCGCGACCGGTGGACACGGCCAGCCGCTGTGCGCGGAGGCGGACGGCGCCGACGGGATGCGACACGTCACCCGCCGGCAGATCAAGAGCGGAGCGGACGTCATCAAGGTCTGCGCCAGCGGCGGCGTGGTGGCGATGCCGCGGGAGAACCCGTGGGCGCAGCAGCTGTCGGACGAGGAGCTGGCGGCCGTCGTGACCGAAGCGCACCGGCACGGCCTGCAGGTGGCCTCGCACGCGCACCCTCCGGCGGCCATCCGGGCCAGCGTCCTGGCCGGTGTGAACACGATCGAGCACGGGGCGTTCCTCGACCAGGAGTGCGCCGACCTGATGGCGGCCCGGTCGGTGTCGATGGTGCCGACCGTCGACGACTCCTTCGTCGTGGCCGGCGACGGCGAGCGGCACGGCCGTCCACCCTGGATGATGGAGAACGCCGGCAGGAGCATCGACGTCCGGATGAAGAGCATCGGGCTGGCGATCGACGCCGGGGTGCGGCTCGGCGCGGGCACCGATGTCGTCGGGCGGATCGGCCACGAGCTGGCGCACCTCGCCGAGGCGGGGCTCACCGCGCGGCAGGCGCTCGCCGCGGGCACCTCCGGCGCGGCGGACATCCTGGGACTGAGCGAGATCGGCCGGATCGCGGCCGGCTCGGTCGCCGACCTGGTGATCCTGAGGCGGGATCCGCTGGCCGATCTCACCCGGTGCGACACCGACGTGGAGCTGGTGGTGCGCGCCGGGACCGCCCTCGATCCGGCGGCGCTGCTGGCGCTCTGCAACGGCGGGCGGGTGGTGTGATGCGGCTCTCCACAAGGGTCTCCGGGCTTCGCACCACCGTGGACCGATATCCGAACCTGTTCGACGCCCCGCCGGGGAGCATCAACCTCGGCCCCGGCGATCCGCAGTTCCCGATGCCACAGTTCATCGCCGACGGGGTACGGGAGGCGCTGGCGCAGGGACACACGCGCTACACACCGGTCGCCGGCGTCCTCGAGCTGCGCACCGCGATCGCGGCGACGCTGCACCGGGACCACGGCGTGACGTACGGCCCCGACGAGGTCATCGTCGGCGCGGGCTCGAAGCAGCTGCTCTCCAGCGCGCTGCTGGCCACCGTCGAGCCCGGCGACGAGGTGATCCTGGTCGCGCCCTACTACCCGGTGTACGTGCCGATGGTCAGCTTCACCGGAGCCGACCCGGTCATGGTGCGCTCGGATCCGGCGTCGGACTACGCGCTGCCGGTCGACCAGATCGCCGCGGCACTCACCGACCGGACCCGGTGGATAATCCTGAACAGCCCGAACAACCCGTGCGGTCGCACCTACACCGCCCAGGAATACCAGGCACTGGAGCGGGTGCTGGAGCAGGCGCCCCGGGTGGGCGTCCTGGCCGACCAGATCTACGAGCTGCTCACCTTCGACGAGGTGATCGCGCCGTCGATAGTCTCCGTCTCCGAGCCGCTTCGCGCGCGCAGTGTGCTGATCAGCGGCTTCTCGAAGGCGTACAGCATGACCGGGCTGCGGGTGGGCTACGCGGCCGGCGACCCCGACCTGGTGCGGGCGATGGGCCGGATCCACTACGTGACAACGTCGTGTGCCGCGTCGCTGAGCCAGTACGCCGCCCTCGCGGCGTTGCGAGGTCCGCGTACGTCGATCCGCGAGAACGCCCGGGCGTTGCGGCGCCTGGCCACCCTGGCAGCCACGGAGCTGTCGAAGGTCGAGGGGATGGAGGTACGTCCGCCGGGCGCTGGCCTGTACGTGTTCGCGAACTGCGAGCGCCTGCTGGGCTCCCGCGGACCCGATGGTGAGCAGATTGGTTCGGACCTCGACCTGACCACCTACCTGGACCGCCGCGGCAAGGTGCAGGTCATGCCGGGGACGCTGTTCGGCCTTCCCGGGCACCTGCGGGTCACCTGCACAGGTGACGAGAACGAGCTGCGGGAAGGGCTGCGCCGGATCGTGGACACGCTGTCGGAGCTGCAGCGGTGAGCGTGGAACCTGAGCGGTCGGCCCGGTACGACGTCGCGATCGTCGGCGGCGGCCACAATGGGCTCACCGCCGGCACCTACCTCGCGAAGGCCGGCCTGCGCGTGATAGTCCTGGAACGGCGGGAGATCGCGGGCGGCATGACCGCACCGGTGGAGTACTTCCCCGGGTACACGGCGTCGATCACGAACAGCCCCGGCTCGCTCGAGCCGATGATTATCGCGGAGCTGGAGCTGGAGCGGTACGGGCTGCAGTACCTGCGACCGGACCCCGCGCTGGTGTACCCGTTCCCGGGCGGTCGTGGGTTCGTGGGCTGGCGGGACCGGGACGCGTCGCTGGCGCAGATCGCGAAGTTCTCGGCCCGGGACGCCGAGCGGTACTACCCGTTCTTCCAGTACCTGGACGACTTCGCGAGCCGGCTCAACGTCAGCATCCACCGGCCGCCGCCGCGGTTCGCGGAGCTTGTCTCCCGGATCGACGACGACGAGTCGGAGGAGATGTTCTCGAAGATCATGTTCGGGAGCGTCAAGGACCTGCTCGACGAGTGGTTCGAGTCCGAGGAGGTGAAGGCGCTGGTGGCCAGCGTCGCGATCGTCGCCAACCTGGCCGGTCCCCGTACCCCGGGCACGGTGATGCGGCTGATGGCCCGGCCACTGTCACTGCACTCGATCCCGGCCGGCGACGTCTTCGACCCCCGGCGGCAGGTCATGCGCGGCTCGACCGGCCTGCCCCGGGGCGGGATGGGCGCGATCGCGGTGGCGATGACGAACGCGTTCCGCGCCGCCGGCGGGGTCGTGCGGACCAACGCCGAGGTGGTGGGCATCGGGGTACGCGACGGGCGATGCGGGCAGGTCGTCCTCGCCGGCGGCGACACCATCGAGGCCGGTACGGTCATCTCCAACCTCAACCCGCGCACCACCCTGCTCGACCTGGTCGACGACGCCGAGCTGCCCACCGGCTTCCGGGAGCGGCTGCGCCACGTACCCATGCACGGGTCGGCGTTCAAGCTGGGCCTGGCCCTCGACGGGGTTCCCGAGTTCGCGATGGCCACGACGAAGGCGGAGGTCGAGCTGTTCGCGGCCTGCCAGTACCGGATCGCGCCGTCGATGGACTACATGGAACGGGCCTACGATGACGCCAAGTACGGCTTCACCGCGCAGGAACCGATGCTCTGGGGGCTGACTCCGTCCGTGCTCGACGACACCGTCACCCCGGCGGGCAAGCACGTCATGAGCGTCAACATCTTCCACGTGCCGTACCAGCTGGCTACCGGCGGCTGGGAGACCGAGAAGGACGTCTTCGGAAAGCGCTGCATCGACACCCTCGAGCAGTATGTGCCGAACATCAAGAACCTCATCTCGGACGTGCGCTTCTGGTCACCCGCCGACCTGCAGGACGAGTACGGCCTGCTGGGCGGGAACATCACCCACGGCGACACGATGCCCGGCCAGATGTTCTCGTTCCGTCCGCTCGCCGGCTGGTCGGCCTACCACACCCCGGTCGAGGGCCTCTACCTCTGCGGCGCGGGCACCTGGCCGGGCGGCTCGGTGAGCGGCGTGCCGGGCCGCAACGCCAGCCGCGCCGTCCTCGCCGACCGGTCCGGCCGCCGCGGGCGGGAGAAGTGACTCGGTGAAGATCGAGGACATCGAGGCGATCGCGCTGCGCGCAACGCTGCGACAACCGTTCAAGTTCGGCAACGTCATCCGCACCCAGTCGGCCAACGTGCTCATCAAGGTGTCCACCGACGACGGTCTGGTCGGCTGGGGCGAGGCCTGCCCGGTCCCCCAGCTGACCGGGGAGACGGCCAGGTCGGTCGTGGCGGCCGTCGGCGAACGGGTCGCGCCGAAGCTGCGCGGCGCCGACCCGCGCTCGTGGCGGACGCTGTCCAGCGCGCTCAGCGGCGTGCTGTACGGCTACCCGTTCACGCAGGCGGCGGTCGAGACGGCGCTGCTGGACGTGACCGGAAAGGCGCTCGGGCTGCCGGTCTGGGCGGTGCTCGGCGGCCGGTACCGCTCGACCGTACGGGTGCACGGGAGCATCGGCTGGGACGAGGACGCCGTCGTCGTGGCGGAGAACGCGAGGCGCCAGGCCGACCAGTTCGGCACCTTGAAGCTGTACGCCGGGCGCGGCGAGCTCGACCGCGACCTGGACATGCTCGGCGCGGCCCGGGACGCGGTCGGCGAGGACATCGACTTCATCGTCGACGTGAACGGCCAATGGAGCCGGTCCCAGGCACTCCAGGCCGGCGCGCGGCTCCGCGAGCTCGGAACCTCCATCGTGGAGCAGCCGCTGCACCCCGACGACCTCGGTGGGATGCGCGACCTCACCCGCTTCTACGGCGAGAGCTTCGGAATCGCCGTCGCCGCCGACGAGGGCGTCCGCACCGCGCACGACGCGTTCGTCCACGCCCGCACCGGCAGCGCGAACGTTCTCACCCTCAGCATCTCCAAGACGGCGGGACTGGCCGCGGCGCTGGACATCGCGCGGCTCGCGACGGGGGTGGGGCTGTCCGTCCTCGTGGGAAGTGTCGTGGAGCTCGGTGTGGCCACCATGTGCGGGCTGCACCTCGCGGCCTGCGTACCCGACCTGCCGTACCCGTCGTACCTGATGGGTCCGCAGAAGTACACGACCCAGGTGACGTCGGGCGGTCTCGACGTGCTCGACGGGCAGCTCGACGTACCCGACGGTCCCGGCCTGGGGATCGAGGTCGACCTCGACGCCGTCAAGCGGATGCGGATCCCGCTCGGCTGATCCGGGCGTCCCCCGGCGTAGGCTGGCCGGATGGTGGCATCCCCCTCGGACGGGCCAGCAGAGGACTCGGACGGGCCAGCAGAGGAGCAGCCGGCGGAGGACTGGCGGGCGGTCAAGGTCGGCGTCCGCACCGAGCAGCCGTCCGAGATCGGCGACTGGCTCACGCGTACCTCGGCCTTCGACGCCGCCGGTGCCGACTCCCTGTGGGTCGATCCCGACCCCGGGCTGGGGCTGGATGTCCTGGCCCTGGCGGCGGCGCTCGCGGTCGTCACCTTCCGCGCGCGACTGGTGGTGGCGCTGCCGGACTCCGCCGCGGCGGCGCAGCTTGCCCGCACCCTCGACACGATCAGACGCCTGAGCCGCGGCCGCCTCGCCCTCATCGCGGAAGCCGACGCCGACGCCGGCCAGCACGAGGAGCTCGCCGGCCTCATACCCGGCGGCGTGGGGGTCTTCCGGCGCGTTCCGGACCCACCGGGGAGCTTCGAGGGCCCGCCCACCGGAGCCGGCGACGCCGACGCCGAGCGCTGGGAGTCGGTGCCTGCCCCGCCAGGCAGGGCGGGCCTGCGCACCGCACGGACCGATGCCGCCGCCCGCGGAGTACGGGGGCTGGTGGTGCCCGCCGACCCGAGGCTGCTGGACATGCTGCGGAACCCGGACGACCCGGGGGTCCGCCGCGACCTCTACCTCGCCCAGGGCTGACCCAGGCTGACCGGCCCGCCGCACCGCCCGGCGAAGCGTCCCGGAGACATTGACCTTGGCTGGGTTGCGGGCCTACAGTGACAACAGTGTGCGCCGCAGTCAGTGGTTCATGGGGCGGGCTACCCATACCGCACCGGTCCGGGGTGCGGAGGAAGGAGGCCGGCGGTGGAGGCCATCACACGGCGACAGTTTCTTGGCGTGGGCGCCGCGGGTGCGGCGGGTGCCGGCGTGCTCGGCGTCTCGGCGCTCGGGTTCGACGTCACCGAGGCCTCGCAGGTCAAGCAACGCCTGCGGATCGAGGGAGCGACCGTCTCCCACTCCGTCTGCCCCTACTGTGCGGTGGGCTGCGCGTTGCTCGCCTACACGAGGCAGGCCGACGACGGCCACGTCGAGCTGCTCCAGATCGAGGGTGACCCGGACAGCCCGGTCAACGAGGGCACCCTCTGCCCGAAGGGCGCGACCTCGCTGGAGCTCGCCGTCTCCCGACGGCGCGTGCCGGCCCCGCTGTACCGGGCGCCCGGCGCGACCGAGTGGTCGCAGGTGTCCTGGGACTTCGCGCTCGAGAAGCTGGCCCGCAACATCAAGACGTCGCGGGACCGCACGTTCGTCACCAGCGACGGCGACGGGAACGTCGTGAACCGCTGCGAGGGGATCGCGTTCGCCGGCGGTGCCGCGTTCAGCTCCGAGGAGGGCTACCTCGCCACCAAGCTGATGCGCGGGCTCGGGATCGTCCATCTGGAGCAACAGGCCCGGGTTTGACACGGCCCCACGGTGGTCAGTTTGGCCGCCACGTTCGGCCGGGGGGCCATGACCAACCACTGGCGTGACATCCGGCATGCGGACCTGATTCTGATCAATGGAGCGAACCCGGCCGAGGCCCATCCGGTCGGCTTCCGCTGGCTGATGCGCGCCAAGCTCGACCGCGGCGCGAAGATCATCCACACCGACCCCCGGTTCACCCGCACCTCCGCCGTGGCCGACATGCACGTGCGGATCCGGACCGGGACCGACATCGCGTACTTCGGCGGCCTGATCAACTACGTCCTGGAGAACGACCTCTACCACCGGGAGTACGTGGAGTACGCGACCAACGCGGGCTTCGTGGTGGACCAGGGCTACGAGTTCCAGGACGGGATGTTCAACGGGTTCGACGAGGAGGCGCAGGCCTACGACCCGACGGCCTGGACCTACCAGACCGAAGGCGAGGACGGCATCGCGGTGGTGGACATCGATCACCCCCGCTCCGTGCTGAACCTGATGCGGGAGCACTACCGCCGGTACACGCCGGAGATGGTGGAGCGCATCACGGGCATCCCGCAGGACCAGTTCCTCGAGGTGGCGAGGCTGGTAGGCGAGATGGGGCAGCCGGATAAGGTGATGACGATCGTCTACGCGGTCGGGCTGACCCACCACACCACCGGCGTGCAGCTGATCCGGTCCGGGGCCCTCCTCCAGCTCCTGCTCGGCAACATGGGGCGGCCCGGCGGCGGCATGAACGCCGAGCGGGGCCACGCCAACATCCAGGGCAACACCGACCACGCGATCTCCTGGGAAATCCTGCCCGGATATCTGCGGATCCCGGCGCCGGGCCAGCGGAACCTGGACGACTATGTGGACCAGAGCGCGTCCAAGCGCTCGCACCCCAACTCGTTGAACTTCTTCGGCGACAACTATCGCAACTTCATGGTGAGCCTGCTCAAGACCTGGTGGGGTGACACGGCCACCGCGGACAACGAGTACGCCTTCGACTATGTACCTAAGCCCGCGACGAACTCGTCCTGGATCTCGATCTTCGATCAGGCGCTGCAGGGCCGGATGGAAGGGGTGATGCTGTCCGGGATGACGGCCACCAGCATCGGGCCCGACTCCAACCAGGTGCTGCAGGCGCTCACCAACCTCACCTGGCTGTGCGTCATGGACCCGTTCGAGACCACCAGCTCGGAGTTCTGGCGCGCGCCCGGGATCAACCCGGCCGAGGTGCAGACCGAGGTGTTCATGCTCCCGGCCACCCACTGGATCGAGAAGGACGGGTCGTTCACCAACAGCGGCCGTTGGGCGCAGTGGAAGGAAGCGGTCCTGCCGCCGGACGGTGAGGCCCGGCACGACCAGTGGATCCTGGCGGAGCTGTTCGAGCGGGTGCGGGAGCTCTACCGGCAGGAGGGCGGGAGCTTCCCCGACCCGGTGCTGGACCTCCTCATGGAGTACGCGGACCCGCTCCGGCCCGACCTGGACGAGATCGCCCAGGAGGTCAACGGCCGGAACCTCACCACTGGCGAGCGGCTGGCCAGCTTCGGCGACCTGGCCGACGACGGCACCACGACCGCCGGCGACTGGATCTACACCGGCCACTACCCGGAGGAAGGCAACCTGACCAAGCGCCGCGACGGCGTACAGGATCCGGAGGCCAACGACCCGACCGGCATGGGCTTCTACCCGAACTGGGCGTGGAGCTGGCCGGCCAACCGGCGGATCCTCTACAACCGCGCCTCGGCCGACCCGCAGGGCCGCCCGTGGGACCCGGAGCGGCCCGGGATCGCCTGGGACGACGCCCAGGGCCTGTGGGTGGGCGACGTCCCCGACTACCCGCCGGATGTCGAGCCCGGCCCGGACGCCCCGCTGCCGTTCATCATGACCGGCGAGGGGACCGGGCGGCTGTTCACCAACTCGGTGGCCGACGGCCCGTTCCCGGAGCACTACGAGCCGATCGAGTCGCCGGTGCAGAACCCGCTGCACCCGGAGGTGTCCGCGACCCCGGCCGCGTTCCGGTACGACGAGCGGGCGGGCCGGCCGAACCGGTTCGGCACCGTGGACGAGTTCCCGTACGTCGCCACCTCGTACCGCCTCACCGAGCACGAGCACTACGTCACCCAGCACGTCGAGAAACTGGTGCAGCTGCAGCCGGAGGCTTTCGTGGAGATCCCCGCCGCGCTCGCCCGGGAGAAGGATATCGAGACCGGTGACCTGGTGCGGGTCTCGTCCATGCGGGGCAAGCTGGAGGTCCGCGCGGTGGTGACCAAACGCCTCGGCCCGCTCCAGATCGACGGGCAGACGGTCTACCAGATCGGGATCCCGATCCACTGGGGCTTCGTCGGCATCCGGACCGGCCAGCACTGGCTCGCCAACGCGCTCACCCCGTTCGTCGGCGACGCCAGCTCGCGTACCCCTGAGTTCAAGGCGTTCCTCGTCAACCTCGAGAAGATGTGATGGTCGTGCCGCGCGTCGAGGCGAGTCCGTGGGCGGCTCCCCGCCAGCGGGCGCAGGCGCTGCGCGAGCGGCACACCTTCGCGGCGGAGGTGCTCACCCTCTACCTCGCCCTGCTGGAGGTCTGGGAGCAGGCGTGGGCGGCGGCCGGGGATGAGCCCGCCCAGCCGGAAGCGCTGGCCGGCTGGGCGGCGCGGCGGGTGCTGCCCCGGGTGGTGGCGGCGACCGCGGAGTCCGGCCCGGAGCCGCTGGTCGAGAGCCTGCCCCCGGATCCGATGGGCGACCCCGGCGCGGCCGAGGACCTGCTGGCGGCCTGGCTCGCCGGCGACGAGGCGCTGGTCCCGGTGGAGCGATATCTTGCCCGCGCCTCGCTGCGGGGACCGCTGGCGGCGGTCGACGCCGGCGCCGCGTGCGCCCGGGACACCTCCCCGCGGGGCGGCCGGCGCTGCCCGCAATGCGCCGGCCCGCCGCAGCTCAGCTTCCGCACCGACACCGGCGACCGGCTGGTCAGCGGGGGCCGCCGGCTGCTGTGTGCCCGCTGCGGCACGAGCTGGGCCTTCTCCAGCAGTGCCTGCGCCGGCTGCGGGGAGACCGCGGGCGCCCGGCGCACCGTCTACTCAGAACAGCGCGACGGGCAGCCGCAGGTGGGCCGCGGCGACGGCGACGGGGGCGGCGGCGGCACCTTCCCGCACCTGCGGGTGGAGGCCTGTAGCAGCTGCCAGCGGTACCTGATCGACGTCGACCTGGGCCGCGACCCCCGGGCGGTGCCGGAGGTGGATGAGCTGGCGGCGCTGCCGCTCGACCTGTACGCGGCCGAGTGTGGCCTTTCCAAGATCACGCCGAACGTGATGGGGTTTTGAGATGGCGCAGATAACGGCTGGCCAGGCCTACGGGTTCTTCACCGACACGAGCGTGTGCATCGGCTGCAAGGCCTGCGAGGTGGCCTGCAAGGAGTGGAACGAGCTGCCCGGCAACGAGCCGGCCTTCGGCGACGGCTACGACAACACCGGGAGCCTAGACTCGCAGAACTGGCGGCACGTGCAGTTCATCGACAACGTGCCGGACGAGACGTCGAGCACCGGCCAGGGCAAGGCCTGGCTGATGATGTCGGACGTGTGCAAGCACTGCCAGCACGCGAGCTGCATGGACGTCTGCCCGACCGGGGCGATCATCCGGACCGAGTTCGACAGCGTCTTCATCCAGCCCGACGTGTGCAACGGCTGCCGGAACTGCATCGCGGCGTGCCCGTACAACGTGATCGCGCAGGACGAGCACAAGGGAGTCGCGCAGAAGTGCACGCTCTGCTACGACCGGCTCCAGGGTGGGATGGAACCGGCCTGCTCCAAGGCGTGCCCGACCGAGTCGATCCAGTTCGGCCCGGTCGAGGAGCTGCAGCAGGCGGCCCGCCAGCGGGTCACCGACCTGCACGAGCAGGGCGTCACGCAGGCGCGTCTGTACGGCGAGGACAGCTCGATCTACGGCGGGCTCAACGCGTTCTTCCTGCTGATGGACGAGCCGGAGGCGTACAACCTGCCGAACCAGGCGAACGCCGTGCTGCCGCAACGCAACAACCTGGGCGGCTACCTCGGTGCGCTGGGCACCGCCGTGCTGGCCGTGTTCGGCGGCCTGATCGCGCTGCGCCGGCGCCGGGAGCCGGTCGCCGACGGTCCGGCCGGCGCACCCGACGACGCGCCCGCCGAGGCGGCGCCCGAGACCGGGGCAGGTGAGGACTGATGGCACTCGCGCAGGACGTACAGCACTTCGTACGGGAACCGGACTGGACCTGGTACATCCTGGCCTACTTCTTCTTCGCCGGCCTGTCCGGCGGGTCCTACGCGATCGCCACCCTGTTCCGGCTGCGCGGTGAGCGCTCGGACGAGCCGGCGGCCCGGCTCGGCTACTACGTGTCGTTCCTGACCCTGCTGGTCTGCCCGGTCATGCTGATCCTCGACCTCGGCCAGCCGCTGCGGTTCTGGCACATGATGTGGAACACCACGCCGGACGGGGTGGGCCTCAACTTCAAGTACTGGTCGCCGATGTCGGTCGGGGTGTGGGCGCTGCTGGTGTTCGGCATCTTCGCCACCGTGTCGTTCGCGGAGGCGCTGGTGCGCGACCAGCGGCTCCGCCTCCCGCTCGCGCAACGGGCGGTCCGGCTGCTGGAGGGGACCGCGGGCACGCTGTTCATCGGCGTGGGGGCGCTGTTCGGCCTGTTCATCGCCGGCTACACCGGGGTGCTGCTGGCCGTCTCGAACCAGCCGGTGTGGAGCGACACCTGGACGCTCGGCGGGCTGTTTCTCGCCTCCGGGCTGTCCGGCTCCGCCGCGCTGCTGATGTTCCTGGTCCGGTACCGCCCGGCCGCGGCGGCCAGCACCGGCCCGCTGGTCATCTCCGAGCGCTTCTACGCGCTGCTCGAGCTCGCCCTGATCGTGATCTTCGCCCTCACCCTGATCCCGGCCGGCGCCCTCGGCGCCGCCTTCGGCTTCCCGTGGATCCTGCTCTGGCTGGTGGTCTTCGCTGGCCTGGTGCCGGGGATCGGCGGCCTGCTCACCGCCCGACTCGCCGTCACCGACCAGGGCGGGACGGCGCCCGCAGGCAGCTCGGTGGCGACCGCCGTGCGGACTCCGCTGCGGACCGCGGTGGCGGTTCCCGGGCTGATCCTGCTCGGGGTGCTGGCGCTGCGGGCCACGATCATCTTCAGCATCCAGTAGCGTCCACATGCGCCGCCCTCCGCCGACCGTCGAGCAGGTGACCCAGGCGCTGGCCACGGTCCAGGATCCCGAGATCCACCGGCCGATCACCGACCTCGGCATGGTCGAGCAGGTCGACGTCGCCGGCGGCGGGTCGGTCCGGGTCTCGGTGCTGCTGACCATCCAGGGCTGCCCGTTGCACGAGACGATCCGGCGCGACGTCACCAGCGCGGTGTCGACGCTGCCCGGGGTCTCCCGGGTCGAGGTGAGCTTCGGGGTGATGAGCGACGAGCAGCGGCAGGCGCTGCAGCGCGAGCTGATGGGCGACCATGGCGGCCGGGAGATCCCGTTCGCCAGTGCCGAGTCGCTGACCCGGGTCTACGCCGTCGCCAGCGGCAAGGGCGGGGTGGGCAAGTCGTCGGTGACCGTGAACCTGGCGGCGGCGTTCGCCGGGATGGGGCGGAAGGTCGGCATCGTCGACGCCGACATCTACGGGCACTCAGTGCCCCGGATGCTGGGCGCGACCGGCCGACCCACCCAGGTAGCGCAGATGATCATGCCACCGGAGGTCCAGGGCATCAAGGTCATCTCGATCGGGATGTTCACCGCCGGCAACACCCCGGTGGTGTGGCGGGGGCCGATGCTGCACCGCGCCCTGCAGCAGTTCCTGGCCGACGTCTACTGGGGCGACCTGGACGTGTTGTTCATGGACCTGCCACCGGGCACCGGCGACATCGCGATCTCCCTCTCCCAGCTGGTGCCACCGGCCGAGCTCCTGATCGTGACGACGCCGCAGCTGGCCGCGGCCGAGGTGGCCGAACGGGCCGGCGCGATCGCGGTGCAGACCCACCAGCGGATCGTCGGGGTGGTCGAGAACATGTCCGGGCTGCCGTGCCCGCACTGCGGGCAGGAGGTGGCGGTGTTCGGCTCGGGCGGCGGCCAGCTGGTGGCGGAGACGCTGTCCCGCAGCTCCGGTGGCCATGTCCCGCTGCTCGGCCAGGTGCCGCTGGACCTGCGGCTGCGGGAACGCAGCGACACCGGGGAGCCGCTGGTGCTGGCCGAGCCGGACACACCGGCGGCGACGGCACTGCTGGCGGTCGCCGACAAGCTAGCCGCGCGGGGACGCGGCCTGGCCGGGCGCCCCCTCGGGCTCACCCCGGTCACCTCCTGAGAAGAAGCCAGTACGCGAAGACCGCCGCCGTCCCGACCACCCGAACGGTTGACAGCACGGTCCCCCGACCGAAAGAGTTGGTGGGGTGGAAGGCGTTCCAGCCGGGCGGCACGAGCGGCGCGGCATCCCGCGTACGGACATCGTGCTGGCCGACTCCCGGCTGGCCACGGCCGTCGCCACGCTTGGGCGGGCGGTGGTCAAGGACGTCGTCGTGGTGGCGCAGGAGCGGGCCCGGCGGGGTGAGATCCCGCCGGACTCGGTGGCCGACGTCGCGGCCGCGTCGCTGCCGCACCGCGCCACGACGCTACGTGCGGTGGTCAACGCCACCGGGGTCGTGCTGCACACGAACCTCGGGCGCGCCCCGCTCTCGGCCGCCGCGGTCGACGCGCTGCAGGCGGCGGCCGGGCCGGCCGACGTCGAGTTCGACCTGGCCACCGGGCGGCGGGCGCGGCGCGGCCGGGGCACGCTGGCGGCGTTGGCGGCCGCCGTTCCCGCCGCCGAGGCGGTGCACGTGGTCAACAACGGCGCGGCCGCGCTGGTCCTCGCCGCCACCGCGCTGGCGGCCGGTCGGGAGGTCGTGGTGAGCCGCGGTGAGCTGATCGAGATCGGGGACGGGTTCCGGCTGCCGGACCTGCTCCAGTCGACCGGAGCCCGGCTGCGCGAGGTCGGTACGACGAACCGCACGGCGCTGCCCGACTACCAGGCCGCGATCGGCCCGGACACCGGGTTCGTGCTCAAGGTGCATCCGTCCAACTTCGTCGTACGGGGGTTCACGTCCACGGTCGCGACCCGGGACCTGGCCGGGCTCGGCGTACCGGTGGTGGTCGATATCGGCGCCGGGTTGTTGGCCCACGAGCCGCTGCTCCCGGATGAGCCGGACGCCGCCACCGCCCTGGCCGACGGCGCCGCGCTGGTGGTGGCGAGCGGCGACAAGCTGCTCGGCGGCCCGCAGGCGGGTCTGATCCTCGGCCGCGCCGGCGTCGTCGAACGGCTGCGCCGGCATCCGCTGGCCCGGGCGCTGCGGGTCGACAAGCTCACGCTCGCCGCGCTGGAGGCGACCTTGCGCGGGCCGGAGTCCCCGACCTGGCAGGCGCTGCGTCGCGACGTGCGGGAGCTGCGGGCGCGGGCGCAGCGGCTGCGCGACTCGCTCGGCGAGCAGGGGATCACCGCCGAGGCGGTCGAGACCGCCAGCGTGGTCGGCGGCGGCGGTGCACCGGAGGTGGACCTGCCCTCCTGGGCGGTCGCCCTGGACCCCGCCCTGGCCGGGCCGCTGCGGAGCGGCGAACCGTCCGTGGTGGGCCGGGTCGAGCACGGGCGGCTGCTGCTCGACCTGCGATGCGTACCCCCCGACCAGGACGACCCGGTACGCGCGGCGGTGGTCTCCGCCGCCTTCCGGCGGGCCTGACATGTTCGTCATCGCCACCGCCGGCCACGTCGACCACGGGAAGTCGACCCTGGTCCAAGCGCTGACCGGCATGCAGCCCGACCGGTGGGCCGAGGAGCTGCGCCGCGGGTTGACGATCGACCTCGGGTTCGCGTGGACGCAGCTGCGGCCCGGATCGACCGTCGCGTTCGTCGACGTGCCGGGACACGAACGGTTCGTCCCGAACATGCTGGCCGGCATCGGTCCGGTGCCGGCGGTGCTGTTCGTCGTGGCCGCCGATGAGGGCTGGATGCCGCAGTCGGCCGAGCACCTGGCGGCGCTGCACGCCCTGGACGTACGGCACGGCCTGCTCGCCGTCACCCGCAGCGACCTCGCCGACCCGGGACCGGCGACCGCGGCGGCGCTGGCCGAGATCGCCCGCACCTCGCTCGGCACGGTCGAGGCGGTGGCCGTGAGCCCGCCGTCCGGCACCGGCGTGCCGCAGCTCCGGGCCGCGCTCGACCGGCTGCTCACCCGGCTGCCGGATCCGGACCTGGACGCGCCGGTCCGGCTCTGGATCGACCGGGCCTTCTCGATCCGGGGCAGCGGGACGGTCGTGACCGGCACCCTCGCGGCCGGGCGGCTGCGGGTCGGCGACGAGCTGGAGGTCGCGTCCGCCGGGCGGACCGCGCGGGTGCGGGCGCTGCAGTCGCTGGGCCGCCCGGTGCCCGAGGCGGTGGCCGCGGCCCGGGTCGCGGTGAACCTGCGCGGCGTCGCGCACCACGAGCTTCGTCGCGGCGACGCGTTGCTTACGCCGCGCCGGTTCCACGGCAGCGACGTCGTGGACGTGCGCATCCACGGCGACCCCGACGCATCCCTGCCGCCCAGCGTGATGCTGCACCTCGGCTCGGCGGCGGTGCCGGCCCGGGTCCGGCGGCTCGGCGGCGACACCGCCCGGGTCACGCTCGCTCGCCCGCTGCCGCTGCACATCGGCGACCGCGGCCTGCTCCGCAACCCGGGACAGCACGAGGTCAGCGGCGGCATCACCGTGCTCGATGTGGCCCCGCCCGCGCTGACCCGGCGCGGCGCGGCCACCGCCCGGGCGACGGTGCTGGCCGAGCTGGACGGCCACCCCGACGAGCGCTCGGAGCTGCGGCGCCGCGGCATCGTGCGACTTGAGCACCTGGAGCGGATGGGCGTGACCGTGACCGCCCGCCCGGTGGCCGGTGACTGGCTGGTCGAGGAGGCGGTGTCGACCCGGCTGCGCTCGGAGCTGACCCGGCTGGTCACCGGCTGGCGGCGGGACCACCCGCTCGAGCCGGGTCCGCCGATCGACGTGGTCCGCCGGGCGCTGCGCCTGCCCGACCGGTCCCTGGTCCACGCCCTGCTGGTCCCGCCGCTGACCGTCCGGGACGGCCGGGTCATCCGGGCCGACCAGCCGGCCGACCTCCCGGCACCGGTCGCCCGCGCGGTCGACAAGATCCGGGCCGACCTCGCGGCGACGCCGTTCACCGCGCCAGCGGTCGAACAGCTCGCCGCGCTCGGGCTCGGGGCACGCGAGCTCGCGGCCGCCGTCCGGACCGGCGCCCTGGTCCAGCTCGCCGACGGCGTCGTCCTGCTGCCGGACAGCATCCGGCAGGCGGCGGCGGCGCTCGGCGACCTACCCCAGCCGTTCACCGTGAGCCAGGCCCGGCAGGCGCTCGGCACGACCCGCCGGGTCGCCGTACCGCTGCTCGAGCTCCTGGACCGGCGCGGCCTCACCCAACGACTTCCCGACGACCGCCGGCGGGTACGCAACAGTTCGGAGGAGACATCATGACGGCGACCGAAACAGTCCGGCTCACCCAGTACGCGCACGGCGGCGGCTGCGCCTGCAAGATCCCGCCGGGTGAGCTGGAGGAGATGGTCCGCGGACTCTCCGGCTCCGAGCCGGTCCGGGAGCCGGCGGGGGAACTGGTGGTGGGGCTCGACACCGGCGACGACGCCGCGGTGGTGCGGATCGAGGACGGCCGGGCGCTGGTGCTGACCACCGACTTCTTCCCGCCGGTGGTCGACGACGCATACGACTGGGGCCGGATCGCCGCCGCCAACGCGCTGTCCGATGTGTACGCGATGGGCGGTCAGCCGGTGGTCGCCGTCAACCTGCTGGGCTGGCCCCGTGACCTGCTGCCGTTCGAGCTCGCCGCCGAGGTGCTGCGCGGCGGGCTGGTAGTGGCCCACCAGGCCGGCTGCCACCTGGCGGGCGGTCACAGTGTCGACGACCCGGAGCCGAAGTACGGCCTGGCCGTCACCGGCGTCGCCGATCCGGAGCTGCTGATGCGCAACGACACCGGGCGGCCCGGCCAGCCGCTCACGCTGACCAAGCCGCTCGGGATCGGCGTGCTGAACAGCCGTCACAAGGCGACCGGCGAGGTCTTCCCGGAGGCGGTCGCCACCATGGTGCAGCTGAACCAGCAGGCGGCGCGGGCGGCCGTCCGGGCCGGGATCCGGTGCGCCACCGACGTCACCGGCTTCGGCCTGCTCGGGCATCTGCTCAAGCTCGCCCGGGCCAGCGGCGTCAGCGCGGTCGTGGACTCGGCGGCGGTGCCGTACCTCGAGCCGGCCCGCGCGGCGCTGCGCGACGGGTACGTCAGCGGCGGGACGCGGCGGAACCTCCAGTGGGTGTCGCCCGACGCGGACCTGTCCGCGGTGGACGAGGACGAGGCGCTGCTGCTCGCCGACGCGCAGACCTCCGGCGGCCTGCTGGTGGCCGGTGAGCTTCCCGGCTGGCCGGTGATCGGCGAGCTCGTGCCGCGGGGCGAGCAGCTGGTCGTGGTGCGCTGACGGCCAATCACCCCGGCGGGCCCCCCGGGGGCTCGGCTAATGTCCAGACGGGTCAATCTTGTCGGCGACCGCGACCACCGCGGCCACCACCTCCGGGCCGTCGAACAGCGCCGGGTCGTTGTGGTCGGCGCCGGCCACGACGGTGGCCCGCACCAGGCCGGCCGCCAGGTCGGCGACCTGCCGGCTCTGCCGTGGCGGCACCACCGAGTCGGCGTCGCCGTAGACCACCGCCGTGGGCACTCGCAGCCGCGGCATCCGCTCGGCCACCCGATACCGGTCCCACAGCATCGCCCGCACCGGCAGGAACGGGTAGTGAACGGCGCCCACCGCGGCGAGATCGGTGAACGGCGAGCGCAGCACCAGGCCGGCGGGCGGAAGGTCGGTGGCCAGCTCGGTGACGACCGCCGCGCCCAGACTCTCTCCGAAGTAGATGATGCGGTCACCGGGAACGCCGGCGACGTCGACAAGATAGCTCCGGGCCGCGCGCACGTCCCGGGCCAGCCCGGCCTCGGTGGGGCTGCCCGGGTTGCCGCCGTAGCCGCGGTAGTCGAACAGGAGCACCGCGAACCCGGCGCCGGCCAGCGCCTGCGCCAGTGGTGCCCGCAGCGACCGGTTGCCGGCGTTGCCCGGTGCGATCAGCACGGTCAGATCCCGGTCGCCGGCCCGGGACGGCACCAGCCAGGCGCCCAGGGTCAGCCCGTCGGACGTCCGCAGCGACACGTCGCTGCCGCCCGGGATTGCCTCGGCGACCGGTGGCACCCCGGACGGGTACGGCAGGTAGATGAGCCGCCGCTGCACCAGCCACAGCATCGCCAGCAGGACGGCGAGCACCAGCAGCACCACCAGCGCCGGCCGCACCAGGCCCGCGAGTCGGATCACCATCCCATTCAACCGCGCCCGCTCACACCGCGAGCCGCGGCCGGGTCGGAGTCGACACGTCGTCGCCGCGACAGCGACGCGTCGCCGGCCGCCGGCAGCCTGGACCCGACGGCGACAACCAGCCCGGGAAGGGGGTGACCGAGGGTGACATCCGGCCCGGAGGACGTTCTCGCCTACACGGTCGCCAGCCAGGACTACTACCTCCCGCTGGAGCGGGCGGCCGGGTACGGCCCGGCGCTCCGCCCGGAGCGCCGCCCGCCGGGCTGGCAGCAGCACCACGAGGGCGTCTGGACCAGCTGGGCGCCCGCACCCGGCGACCCGCTGCCGGACGCGGGCTGGAAGGTCCATGTGTCCGCCCGGCTGGAACACACCCAGCGCGTGCTCGACACGGTGGCCCGGGCATGTGTCGAAGCGGAGGTGAGGTTCAAGCACCTCGCGACCGAGTTCTGCTTCCTGGTCGTGCACAGCAAGCACACGTCCCGGGCGCAGGCCGGCAAGTTCTGCACCGCGTACCCGCCGGACGTCGAGACCGCGCGCCGCCTCCTGACCCGGCTCGCGGCCGAGCTCGACGGGGAGGCCGGGCCGTACGTGCTCACCGACCGGCGGTTCGGCGAGTCCAAGGTGGTGTCCTACCGGTACGGGGCGTTCCGGGACCGCCACCGGGTTCGCGTCGACGGCACCCGGCAGGCGCTGGTCGCCGACGCCACCGGCCGGCTGGTGCCCGACCAGCGGGGGGTGTCGTTCCAGCTCCCGGCCGGCATCACCGACCCGTTCAGCCAGCTGGAGCACCCCGCGCCGCCCGGGCCGGGCCCGATCGTCATCGGCGGGTACGAGGTCCATCGGGTGGCGCGGCACAGCAACGCCGGTGGCTCGTACCTCGGTGCGGAGCGCCGCTCCGGGCGGCCGGTGTTCCTCAAGGAGGCGCGTGGCCACAACGGTCTGGCTGCCGACCGGACCGACGCGGCCACCCGGCTCCGCCGCGAGCACCAGGTCCTCAGCGGTCTGCACCGGCACCGGCCGGGCACCGGCCCGGAGCCGCTGGACTACTTCGTCGAGTGGGAGAACGAGTTCCTCGTCACCGAGCTGGTCCACGGAGTCCCGCTGGACCAGTGGATCTCCCGGAACGCGCCGACCACCAGCCGGCTCGACGACCCGGCGGCCTACGCCGACTACTACGCCCGGTGTCTGGCGATCCTGGCCGGCCTGGACGAGACACTGGCCGAGGTGCACCGTGCCGGCTACCGGTTCGGCGACCTCTCCCCCGGCAACATCATCATCGGCGACGGTGATACCGCCCGGCTGGTCGACTTCGAGGCGGTCACCCGGCTCAACCAGCCGGCGGGCACTATCGGCACGGACGGGTTCGTGGAGCCGCGTTGGCTGGTCGATCTCGGTCCCACCGTCCGCGACGACTACGGTCTGGCCGGCGTGGCCAGAGCGATGCTGTTCCGGTTCCAGAATGTGCTGCAGCGGAGCCCGCGAAGTCTCGACCTGCTCCGACGCGACCTGACCGCGGTGGCGCCGGTGCCGGCGGAGCTGTGGCGGCGAGCCGCCCGGTTCCTCGACCCCGGGGCGGCCCGGCCGGCCACCGCGCTGCCGACCGCGAGCGAGCTCGACGAGCGCCCGACCGCCGCCCTGGCTGCCTCCGCCGACGGACTGGCCACAGCGATCCTGGCGAGCGCCGACCCCACCGGGCCGGGCCCGGTCTTCCCCACCGTCCCCCGCGGCTACCGGACCAACCTGCACTCGCTGGCGTACGGGACCGCCGGCGTCCTGCACGCGCTGCACACCGGCGGGTACGAGATACCCGTGGATATCCGGGAACGGTTCCGGCGGGACTGCCTGGCCGGCCGCGACGAGCTGCCGCCCGGCCTGCTGCTCGGCTCGGCCGGACTCGCGTGCGTACTGGCCGAGCTCGGGATGGTGGACGAGGCGGTGGTGTTGCACCAGCATGCGACCTCCGCCATGGCCGGCGACGACCTGCCGCTGTCGCTGGACCTCGGCACCGCCGGCATCTGCTACTCCTGCGTGCGGCTGCACCGGCACACGGCCGACGAGCGCCTCCTCGACCAGGCCGAGCGGGCGGCTGGCCGGCTGCAGGCCGCCGCCCGTTCGCCCGCGACCGAGCTGCCGCCGGGTCTCCTGTCCGGCTGGGCGGGCCTGGCCCGCTCGCTGCAAGCGCTCGCCGAGCTGACCGGCGACGATCGGCACCGGGAGCTCGGCCGGGACTGCCTGCGACGCGCCACCGCCGAGTGGCACCCGGGGCTGAACCCCGACCTGGACGCGGGCACGGCCGGCGTGCTGTGGGCAGCCGGCCGCCACGGCGATGACGGGGGCCCCGACCCCACCCGGGTGCCGACCATGGTGCGGGACGTCACGCGGACGTGGATGGCCCACGCCGGGCTGTTCCGCGGTCTGGCGGGTCTGGTCTGGACGGTGTCCGGGCTGGCGGCTACCGGGCGGGCCGGCGTCGCCGAACCAGCCGCGGTACGGCTGGCCACCCGCCTCGTCAAGTACCTGGTTCCCGATCCCGCTGGGCGCGGGTGGGGCGTGCTCGGTGCCGGCAACCAGCGGCTGAGCTGCGACCTCGCCAGCGGCGGCGCCGGCGTGCTGCTGGCGCTGAACAGTGCCGTGGACCGTCGATCCGACCTGGTGTCGAGCGGTTCAACGGAGAACCGAGCCCCGAAGGGAGGTTGAGCTGATGGAGAACGTACTCGCGTTGCAGACCCTGGAGAGCCCGGTCGGCGTGGAGTTCGACGATGACATCCTGAGCCGGGTGTCCTTCTGCGCCAAGTGCGTGGAGTAGCACCCACCGGCCGCGACGCCGCACTGCTGGTCAGCCGACCAGCAGTGCGGCGCCCCAACCGCTGCCGGGTCAGCTCTGGCGCAGCGCCGGCATCGGGACCGGAACCGCGTACGCGGTCGCGCCGGCACCGACACCGCCTTCGCAGGTGTTCGGCGGCTGCGTGGTCACCCCCCGGACCGACGGGCTCTCGGCCGCCCAGAACATGTACCCGAGGATGCCCGGCGTGGTGCCGGCGCCGTTCGGTTCGACCGTCTGCACCCAGGCACCGGTGGAGCTCTGCAGGGAGGTCGGGAAGCTGACGCACTCCGGGAACGGCTGCCGGCTCGAACCGGCGATGTAGAGGCCCCCGGTGAACTTGGCCGGGGCGAGCGGCGGCACCGGCGGCGCGAACTGCGGCTTACCGTCCACATGCTCCTGCCAGTTCAGGATGGCGCGGTCGGCGCTGTTCGGCTGGCGGGCCGGCACCATCGCGTTGGCGTAGTCGAGCACCGGGGCGTCGGTGCGCAGCCAGTCGGCGGTGGCCTTGCGGTTGAGGTCGATCAGCCAGCGGTCACCGGCCGCGACGTCGATGGTCAGCCGGGCGGCCGGGTTGCCGCCGGTCGCGTCGTACGGGTGGACCGACCGGTACGCGTCGATAAAGGACTGTAGCCCGGCGAGGTTCGGGTCGGTGTTCTGCTCGTAGTCGATCTCGATGCCGACGCCGAGCTGCCCGGCCACCGCCGCCGCGATGTGCCCCAGCTGGGCCGGGTCTTCGGCGAGCGCCTCATCCCACGCCTCGGTGTAGGTGATCCCGCCGATCGAGAGCGCCACCCGCACCCCGCGGGAGGTGAAGTAGTCGACGATCTCCGGGGTCATGCCGCGCGGGACCCCGGTTCGGGTGCCGGCGTCGGTGGTCCGGTGCAGCAGCCGGAGCGGGTGCACGAAGCTCAGCACCACCAGGTTGACGGAGGGTCGGCCGTCGCCCCGGTCGATCAGCCAGTGGTTCATGCTGTCGAACTCGGCGAGGTCGCGCTCGCCGGCCCAGGTGCAGAAGTCGTCGCCGCAGTGCCAGGCGCCGTACACCTCCAGCGGCCGGAGCTGGGCTGGTCCGGCCGCCTCGCCGGCCGGGGCGTGGAGGCTGAGCGCGACCAGGAACAGGGTGAGGACTGCGGCTAACCGGCGCATGACGGCCACCTCTCTGTGCGCCCCGTCCCCGGCTGATGAGCTGACGATCTGACAGTTAGACTAGTTAACTGTTTCGGATCAGTCAATACGTGGATCGGACCCGGCCGGCACCGTGGCGGCCAGCCAGGCCGCGATCCGGCTTAGCAACGCGGGCGGCGTGGCGTTCTCGGCGTGGCCGAACGCCGGCTCGATCCACAGCTCCTTGGGCTCGCCGGCCGCCGCGTACAGCGCGTGGGCGTGCTCGGCCGGGATCAGCGCGTCCGCCTCGCCGTGCACGACCAGCAGCGGGGTCGGGGCGATCCGGGCGGCGGCCACGTCCGGCGGCTCCGGGACCGGGTTCCAGCCGGTGGCGGCGATCCGGGTCCGCCGCAGCACCCGCCCGGCCAGCCGCCCGGACCGGGTCTCGATCACCCAGTGCAGGCGGCGCATCCCGGCCGTACCGCGGTAGTACCAGCGCGACGGGCCGCTCACCGCCACCACCGCGGCCAGGTCCCGGCGGGTCGCCGCGTACCGGACCGCCACCGCGGCGCCCATCGAGAAGCCGACCGTGGCCACCCGCCGGTAGCCAAGGGCGTAGGTGGCGTCCACCGCCGCCGCCAGGTCCCACACCTCCCGGTCGCCGACCGTCGACCGCCCGCCGGAGCGGCCGTGGCCGCGGAAGTCGAAGCTGACCACCCCACCGACCCGGGACAGCTCGGCCGCCGCCCGGCGAAGCCCCGGGCGCCGCCACGAGCCGGTCAGCCCGTGCGCCACCACGATCCCCAGCCCGGCCGGGCCCGGGTCGTGGTGCGCATCCAGCCGTACCCCGTCGGCGGTCCGGAGCGCGGTCAGCATGCCAGCAGCGTGCCATGACCCCCGGCCCGGCGGCGACTCGCGGTACGCCACTCGCGCGTACCCCCCCGCAGGGCTCTGGCTGGTCGTAGCCTGACAGGGAACCGCTGGACTGACAGGGAGGGGATGGTCATGGAGCCGACGGTGCTGCTGCCGGCGCTGGTGCTGTTCACGCTGGTGACCGTGGAGTTCGGGGGCTGGTCGCTGCTGGGTCTGCTGGGCCGGCGGGACACCCTGAGCTCGTTCCAGGAACAGTTCTTCCGGGCCGGCCACGCCCACGCCGGTGTGCTGCTGGTGCTGACGCTGGTGAGCTTCGTGCTGATGGGCCGCACCGAGTTCACCGAGCCGACCCAGTGGCTGCTCGGGATCGGGCTGCTGGTGGGCGTGCTGATGCAGTCCGGCGGGTTCTTCCTGCACATGCTGCGGGGCCGGGAGGGCGGCGGTTCGGCGGGGACGCTGGTCACCCGGGTCGGTGCGGTGGTGATCGCCGTCGTCCTGGTCACGCTGGGGATCGGGCTGCTGGCGGCCGGCTGACCGGCGCCGCGCACATCTGCGACCATCGTCGACATGGAGCTGTGGAACAACCCGTCCTGCACCAAGTGTGCCGGTGCCCGGGACACGCTCGACGCCGCGCAGGTGCCGTACCGGCTGCGCGCCTACCTGGCGCAGCCGCCGACCGCCGAGGAGCTGATCGAGGTGCTGCGGCGGCTCGGAGCGCAGCCCTGGGAGATCTGCCGGTTGGGTGAGCCGGCGGCGGCCGCCCGGGGGATGGCCCAGTGGCCCCGGGACGAGGCGAGCGCCGGGCGGTGGATCGCGGCAATGGTCGAGGCACCCGAGCTGATCCAGCGCCCGATCCTGCTGCTGGACGACGGCTCCGCGCTGGTCGGCCGGACTCCCGAGGCGCTGGCCGAGGCGGTGCGCCGCAGCCGACCGTAGCCGGGCGCGCCGAGCTCGGCCGCCACAGGGCCTTGTAGTCCATCGCGGCGCGCGGATCGCGGCGGAAGCGGATGCCCGATCGGTTACTGGATGGTCGGGCGGCAGCTTGCCGGTAGAGCGGTGTCGACCGGTCACTGCGCATGCGCTCGGTGTCTGTGGGGAACCGGCGGCGCTGTCGTGCAGTCTCATGAGCATGAGTGTCCGACGGATCGCGTTGCTGCTCGTGGCCGTCCTGGCAGTGGCAGCCTGCTCGAACGGCTCGGGGCGCGCGCCCTACCTCACTCAGCCGGCCGTTTCCTGTCCAGCAGTGGACGGGCTGGCCGGACAACGCTCCGCGGACCCGTTGCCCACGGACTTCCGGCCGGTCTCGGCTATACGGTGCGCCTTCCAGCCGATTGTCGCGCCGTCCGCAGGTTCGCGCTCATCCGGCCTCGCTTGGGTCGTCGCGCAACGGTCCGCCGGTCCGTTCGACGACCTCGTCCGGGCGCTGCACCTACCGCCGCAGGAGCAGAACGGCGAGCCAGTGTGTCCGGCCGTCTTCGTCATGCCGGTGTTGCTCGCGCTGACGGACGCGTCAGGCAACACGGTCCTGCCGGCCCTGCCGGGTACCGTGTGCCGCACCCCGCTTCCCGAGGTGCAGTCGGAGCTGGACGCGCTGGCGTGGGTGGACATCGCCCGTCAGCAGTGAGTCGGTCAGCGCACCCTGGTCGCGGCAGAAGCGGATGCTCTGGGCGGCCCCATGACGGCTCCCAACCCAGGCCGGGAGACCAGCAGGAATCGCGCGTGTTCCGCTCGCCAGGGAAGCCCATGACACAGCCGCGCATGCGTTGCCGTACGCCGATGCGATCGACGTTGGTTGGGCCGACCGTCGCTACGAACCGCCGTCAGGCCACGGCCAGATCTCCCGTCACGTGGACCTCGAGCATGGCGACAGGCTCAGTCTGTTCGACATCGACAAACAGGCAAAACTCGTTCCGGATAAGCCATCCGGGCCGTTGGCATCCCGCATCGTGACGCAGACGCTGCCAGTCCTTGGTGCCGACCAGGTGCGCCCAGAGCCGCTCCGTGAGCTCGGGGAGGCTGGCCTGGTCGGGCGAGCCGATGAGGTAGACCTCGGAGCACGTCTGCGAGCCGCAGCTCCGGTCGGCAGAGACCAACGTCAGATCCCTTGGCATCGGCAGCACGAGTGCGGGTGCTGGCGAGTCGATACGTAGGTCGACGAACTCGGCCGCCGGGCTGAAGACGCAACCGGCAAGACGACGATCCTGGCGGCGCTGCGAGGCCGCGGATGCCGTGGTCGACGAGGCGGCGACCGACGTCGACGTCCACTTTCAAGCCCTGGGCCGCGACGAGGCGTGGCGCGATCCGGGGTTTGTCGACGCGATCACGCTCCTCCAGCTGGAGCGTCTGGTGCAGCCCGCACCGCCGGCAACCGCGGTCCAGGTCTTCGACCGGTCGCCGATCTGCACGTTCGCGCCCGCTACCTCGGGCTGCCGGTAACGCCGATCCCAGGCAGGGAGATCGACCGCGTGGTCGCAAAGGGGATCTATCAACCTCGGGTCTTCTTCGTTCATCTCCTCGGGTTCATCACGCCGACAGCGCAGGCGATGAACAACCGCCGCGGGGCGACCTGCACATCGCCAAGCCGCAGCCCGAGGACCTCACAGCGGCGCAGCCCACCCAGCACCATCGCCTCGACCATCGCCCGGTCCCGCCAGGTGCGCAGCGCGGCCAGCAGAGCGTCGACCTGGCCCGGTTGCAGGATCCGCGGCAGGGTCCGTGGGGTGCGTACCAGCGGCACACCCTGCCGGGGCCGTTGGCGTTCCCGCCGGGTCGGCAACCCCCGCGGCACCGGGTTGCCGGCCACGTCCCCGCGGGCGTGCAGGAACGCGAACAGCCCCGAGATGCTGGACAGCCGCCGGCGCACCGTCCGCGCCGAGACCCCCACCCTGTCGCCGGCCACCGTCTGCAGCCGCTCGGCGGCCCCGCCGGTGTACTGCGCGGTGATAAACGCAAACACATCGCCTGCGGCAACCTCGGCCGGCGGCTTACCCACGACAGTGAAGAACACCTTCAGGTCGTACGCAACCGCCGCCACAGTATTTGGCCGCGACCGCACCGCCAGGAACTCCAGATACGCGTCCAGCAGCGGCACACCGAACGACACAGCAAGATCACCAACCGGGGTCCGTGACCGCATCAGGCGAAGATCGACCCAGGACATACAGGTACCTCTCTGTCAGACCCATCGGAAACCATCCGTACTGGATCAACGAGGATCACCTGCATATCAAGCATGACAGGATGTTGATGGCCGCGATGACCACGTCCGAGCGTCGTTCCCGGCAACGGCGTGACGGCAGAACATGACGCCCGTCACAGCACGTCGCATGAGTCAGAAAGATCAACTCTATTTGGGCAGGTCAGCGCGCTACGGTCGGTTCTTGGTTCATCGCGTTTCCCCTCCGGAACCCGGATGAACAGAAGCCCACGGCGCCGAATCCGGTCCGTCCGGATGCCGGATCGCGGCTCCTTCCTCCACACCAGCGACCCGTGGTGGACCTGTGAATGCCCTCAGTCGCGTATCCCTCGGCGATCATCCGCCGGATGAACGCTTCGTCTGACGGCTCCACATCCCAACCGAGGGGTCTCGGCCACCAGTCGGCGAGGTTGTGCGGATCGTTGCTATCCTGCGTCACCTGGAGCGGTACGCCACCGTCCTCACCCCCGGTCCCGATAGAGGTCACGAAGCAGGCAGATCTCCGCCCCGTGATGGATCGCCTCGCGGTGGATGTGCAGCACCAGCGCGGCCAGCGGAGCGTCGGCGAACGGCCCCTCGGCCGGGCCGCACGGGCGGGCCAGCCCGTCCGCGCCGAGCCCCCGCACTCCCTCGATCCAGCGGGCGTGCTCCTCGTCGAGTTGCCGCAACGCCTCGGCTGCGGTGCCCGCGTACGCGAAGCTCTGGTAGTCGCAGGGCGGTCCACCGAAATGGGAGGCGCTGCGTGCCCCGAAGACTCCCACAATGATGTGGCCCATCCGCCAGGCGATCGTGGTCACCGGCGGCGGAGACGGCTCCGGTATGTCGTACTCAATGACAAACCTCCCGGTGCCGCGCCCGATCGAGGTCTCGCTGGCGGTGCGTACGCTCCAGCACCCCTTCACGGGTTCCCAGACGTACTCGGCATCGGTCATCCCCGCCAGCCGGGGCCGCAGGGCGTTCCGCCAGTGCCATTCCAGCTGGTCGACCAGCTGTGCGTTCCAGTCGATACTCACACCACCTACGCTAGACGAAGTTGCGGACAGCCTCGGTCCTCGTTTGCTGGCTGCCTTCCATTGCTGTGTCCCCTCCAAGCGACAGCGCGATCTGGGCCAGCCGTTCCTGGAACGCATCCATCAGGTGTGGCGAAGCTCAGGGAAGCGGTTCTCCCACAGCGCGCGGACCTGACGCGCCTGGATGAGGTTTCGCCAGTCGCGGCGGAGGAGCCGCCAGTTGAGCAGACGCCGCTGGTCTGCCTCCTGCCCCTCCTCCAGAACGATCTTGTACATTGCGGCTCGGTCATACTCGTCGTCAAGGTCGAACGCCCGACATCCGCTCCAGGCTAGGTCGCGAGGAAGCGTGACGACGCCGCGATCAGGTCCCTGCAGGTCGTCAAGCCTCGCCGGCACCGCGTAGGGCTTGACGTCCGCGACGCTGAAAGGGCCGGGCTGGTCCGTGTCCATACTCCCAGTGTGACTGGTATGTGGTCGGTCTAATTGAGTGGCCAGCTGGCGGCACGTGCGCGGCGGAACAGGTATGGCGCCCGCCACACTGAACGGCGTGAACCTCGAGATCAACTCTTGTTTCCGCAGGCCACAGGGGTTGGCGGTAGTTCTTGCTTCATCAGGGTTGCCTCCGTCAGCGATGTCAAGATCAGCTCACCGGGTAACGTCAGCGAGGTTGCTCTGGTGGCCGACGCGCTCGGCGTCACGCTGGCCGAGGTCCTCGGCGTCGAGCGCAAAGGCAGCCTGGCGCTCGCCGCGCGCGTAATGACGGCGCCAGGGCAAGACGAGACCGCGCCAGCCCGCCGCCGCGTGCGCCAGGTCCTCGAAGCCGAAGCCGCCCTAACGGACGCCGTCGGCCTGCTGCCAGCCCGACCCTCGAGTGCCGGCACCACTGTCCTAGAGCGGGTTCGCTTGGAAGGGCTCGCCAATGCCGTCACGGCGGCGGGTGGGGCGCGCCTGGCGGAAATGGTCAGGGAGGAGCTGGGCCTAGGCCGCGCCCCGATCAGTGATCTGCCTGCCCTCCTCGAGCGACACTTTGGACTCGGCGCCGTCACCTGGCCGGTCGGCAAGACGGTCAGCGGCCTGTGCGCACACGGCGCGGATGTCGCACTGATGTTGGTAAGCTCCTCCTTCCCGGTCGGGCACCAGCGATTTACAGCAGCGCACGAATTCGCTCACCACCTGCTAGGCGACCCGCGCGAGGTCATCATCGAAAGCGACGTCTTCGCGGTCAGCACCCCACCGGAGCGGCGAGCGAACGCCTTCGCCGCTGCACTCCTCATGCCGGCGGACGGGCTGCGCGAGGTCGTCAGTGGCCGGCCCGTCGACGACGTCGTACTCGCCGAACTCATGCGCGAGTTCGGCGTTAGCTACACCGCACTGCTCTACCGCCTCGCCGACCATGCTGTCCGGCTCATGAGTACAGCAGCCCGCGACAACTGGCTGCAGCGCGCCCCGACCAGTGTGCTACGCATAGCTGGCGACCCTGCCCCTGCCGAGCTCACCCGGCCAGGCGAGGCTCGACGTGTTCCGCCGAGGCTGCTTGCCGCCGCCCAACAGGGATACCAGAACGGCCGGGTCGGACTCGGCCTCCTCGCAGCCCTACTCGACGAGGACGCGGACTCGCTGTACACACGCCTGGCCGGTGACGGCACTACGCCTCCCGCCATACACGACGACATGGCCGACCTGTGACGCCAACACCACCAGCGCTGCTGCTGGACACCTGCGCAATCATTAACTTGTCGTACTGCTCGCCGGTCGCGACGCTGTTCAGGACCCGCTACAGGTAGCTGTCTGCGGGCGCGCTACCACGACATCCGAGGCGAACGAACCTACGAAGTCGAACGGATCTGGTTCGGCTGTGACTTCCGCCAGGAACGGGCAGCCGGCTCGGCTGGCTCGAAACCCTCCCGCTCCGCGACGACGCAGCCGTCCTATGGCGCTCTCGTCGAGTTCGACCACTAACAGTGTCATGACTGCCAACATGCGTGGACCTGGAATCAAGGTGGCCGATCCTCGTACCGGCCTGGGCGACGGCCGGTGGCGTCACCGCCACCCTCGCGATCGGTGCCCTCGCCGGCCTCTACCCGGCGATCTGGGCCGCCCTCCTGTCGACCACCGAAGCCCTGGTGGCAAGGTGAGTCTCAGCTGGTCGACGGCTGCGGCAGGCCCCGCTCGGCGGTGCTGCGCTCGACGCAGAACTCGTTGCCCTCCGGGTCGAGCAGGGTGACCCAGCCGAGCCCGTCGGCCCGCCGGTGGTCCTCGTAGAGCTGGGCGCCGAGCCCGATGATCCGGTCGACCTCCTCGTCCCGGGTCCGCTCGGTCGGCATCCAGTCGAGGTGGATCCGGTTCTTGACCACCTTTCCTTCCGGAACCCGGATGAACAGCAGCCCCGGCGCCGCCGGCGTGGGCGACATGACCAGCACCTCGGGGTCTCCCGGCTGATCCTCGTCCGAGACCGGCCAACCGGTCACGCTGCTCCAGAACGTCCCCAGGGCGTACGGATCGGCACAGTCGACGGTGATGTGGCGAACGATCATGCCGACCAGCCAACCGCACCACCGCCAACCACGTCAACCGGTTCCGACCGGCCATCGCTGGGCGGTGGCGACGCGGGGCGGGCGGAGCGGGCGGCGCGGCTGGTGGCCGGTGGCACCGCTCCTCCTGCTGGCCGGCGCCGGGACGCTGCTGGCCATCCGGCGGGACATCACCTGAATCGGCGGTCTCACGCGGTGGCGGTGCCAACGGCCGTGCGCACCAGCATCTTCCCGGTGTTCTCGCCGCGCAGCAGGCCGAGGAAGGCGTCGACCGCGTGCTCCAGCCCGTCGACCACCGTCTCGTCATAGTGGACCTGGCCGGTCCGCAGCCAGCCGGCCATCTCCGCGTCGAACCGCTCCCGCAGGTGCCCGTACGAGGTGACGATGAACCCGCGCAGGGTCAGCTGCTTGCCGACCGCCAGCGCCAGGTTCCGCGGCCCCGGCGGCGGCTCGGCGGCGGTGGCGTTGTAGACCGAGATCGCACCGCACAGCGCCACCCGGCCGAACGGCTTCAACGCGGCGATCGCCGCCTCCAGCTGCTCGCCGCCGACGTTGTCGAAGTAGACGTCGATGCCGTCCGGGGCGGCTTCCCGCAGCCGCTCCCGTACCGGCCGGTCGTGGTAGTCGAACCCGGCGTCGAAGCCGAGCTCGCGCAGCCGGGCCAGCTTGGCCGGCGTGCCGGCGCTGCCCACCACCTGGGCCGCGCCGCGCAGCCTCGCCACCTGCCCGGCGATGCTGCCGACCGCCCCGGCCGCGGCGGAGACGAACACCGTCTCGCCGGGCCGCACCGGCGCGATCTCGGTCAGCCCCACCCAGGCCGTGAAGCCGGTGCCGCCCAGCACCCCGAGGTACGCGGAGGCTGGCGCCTCGGTCACGTCGACCCGCCGGGTCCGGGCGGCGTCCAGCACCGCCAGGTCGCGCCAGCCGGCCTGGTGCACGACCACGTCCCCGACCGCCCGCTCCGGCGACCGGGAGGCGACCACCTCACCGACCGCGCCGCCATCCATCGGCGCATTCAACTGGTAGGGCGGGGTGTACGAGCGGACGTCGTTCAGCTTGCCCCGCATGTACGGGTCGACCGAGATGAACTGGTTGCGGACCAGCAGCTGCCCGTCGGACAGCTCCGGCACCGCCACCTCGACTAGCTGGAAGTCACCCGACTCCGGCCAGCCGTCCGGTCGGGACACCACCTGCACCTGCCGAGCCGTCAACGTCATCCACCAGTTCTACCCCTTCCACCCCCGCTACACCGAGCTCGCGGCTCAGGCGTCGCCGAGCCGGTTGCCGGCCACGAAGATCCGGCGCAGCCGAGCCCGGGCGGCGGCCCGCTCCATCCGGCTGCCAGGCAGGTCGAGCGCCGGGCCCAGGGAGTCGCGCCAGTATGGACCAGGGATGTGCATCCCTCGCTCCCATTGGTCGACCCGCGTAGGGATGGCGTACGGATCCTTGAACAGCTCCGCCAGCAGCTCCTGAGACAGGCCGAGCGCCAGTCGCGACCGCCATATCAGCTCCGATATAAAACCGTCCTCCCCGGCCTGGCGGTCCTCCCAGCTGCCCGGCATCTCCCCTCGCCGTCCTCCCCTCACCCCCGGCCCGGAATCTCTTGTCCCGGCCGTGACATACATCGACCGGGAAGCCGCCAGCGTAACCGCGAACGCCGCCGCCCGTACCGGTTCTGTGCGCATCTGCCCACAGATTGTGCGGATGCGCTACCCGGCTGTGCTGGTCTGCTCGCCGCCGGTCCGGTCCGCCCGCGTGAAAGGTGCTCTCGGGGCTTCATTCCTGACCTCAAATGCGAGTATCGTGTGCCAGTTGGCGACTCACGATAGCCACGGAGCGACGGACGGTGATCAAGATGCCGACGGCCCGGTCTCCGGACCGCCGCGAGGCGCACGACCTGGTCACGGCGAGCGTGAACCGGCATCGGGCGGAGATCGTCGGGCGAGTGCTGCGGTCGCTGCGGCGCGCCGGAAGCCGGCTGGCCCGGGATCCGGCGACGAAGGACCAGCTCCGGGCGCAGGTCACCCGGGTGCTCGACGACACGGTGGCGATGCTGCGCAGTGGCCCGCACGCCGACACCGCCCAGCGGCCGGACCCGGCGAGCATCGAGATCGGTCGGCAGCGCGCCCGCCACGGCATCCACCCCACCGAGGCGGTCCAGGCCGAGACCGCGCTGTTCGAGACCGCCCTGACGGCGATCGCCCCGGACCTGCGGCAGGCACCGGAGCCGGTGGACAGCCTGGCCCGGTTCTGCCTCGCGCTGCAGCGCAGCCTGGCCCGGCGGGCCGACCTGGTCAGCCGGTCCTACTTCACCCACCTGCTCGACCAGATCTACCACTCGCATGCCCAGCACCGCCTGCGGCTGTCCCGCGAGCTGCACGACCGGGTCGCCCACACCGCGGCGGTCGCCCTGCGGGACCTTGAGCTGTACGAGGCGTACCGGGTGGCCGATCACGAACGCGCGCAAGCCCGCCTGTCGGCCGCGAAAGCGCACCTACAGGAGACGATCGACACCATCCGGACCCTGTCCAGCCAGCTGCGCAGCACCGCCACGAGCGAGGGGCTGCAGCCCGCGCTGGTGCGCTACCTCTCCACCGCGGCGCCGACGGTGGCGACCTCGGTGACCGTGACCGGGATCGAGTCGGACCTGCCGCTGACCGTCGGCGACGAGCTGTTCCTGGTGTTGCGGGAGGCGCTCAGCAACGCGCTGCGCCACGCCGACCCGGGTACCGTCGCCGTGGCGGTCCGGGTCCGCAACGGCAAGGTCGACGCCACGGTGACCGACGACGGGCGGGGCTTCGACGCCGACGCGGCGCTCGCGGCCCCGAGCGGCACCGGCCTGCCGTCCATGGTCGAGCGCACCTACGCCGCCGGAGGATCGCTGCAGCTGCGCAGCGGGGCCGGGCGCGGAACCACCGTCACGGTCACGATCCCGCTCCCCCGGCGCCCCGAGTGAACAGCCAACCAGCGGGCACCACCATCACTACCATCGTCGTCGATGACCACACCCTTTTCCGGGACGGCCTACGGGAGCTGCTGACCTCCGAGCCCGACATCGAGGTGGTGGCGGAGGGTCGCAGCGGCAAGGACGCGATCGCGCTGACGTCGCAGCACAAGCCGGACGTGGTGCTGCTCGATGTGGAGATGCCGGGGCCGCCGCCGCGGGTGGTCATCCCGCGCATCCTCTCGCTCTGCCCGACGTCCCGGATCATCATCGTCACCATGTACGGCGAGCCGGAGCTGGCCCATGAGCTGATGGGGCTCGGCGCCCGCGGGTTCCTGGTCAAGGACGTGGGCCGGGAGCAGCTGTTCGCTGCCGTCCGCACCGTCATGCACGACGACGAGCGCACCCTGCTGGCAGCCTCGAAGGAGAGCCTGGACAGCCTGTACCGGGAGGACGGGCCGGTGCTGTCGGCTCAGGAGCAGGCGGTGCTGCAGCTGGCCGCGCGGGCGATGACCAACGCCCAGATCGGTTCCGCGCTGGGCATCCCGGCGGGCTCGATCCGGCGCCACCTCGGCAACGCGTACCGCAAGCTCGGCGCGTCCGGCCGGATCGACGCCGTCAACCAGGCGGTCGCCGCCGGGTTGATCCGCCGGGGCGGCGGCCGGTCCACGGACGCCTTGCCCCGGTGGCATCCTGGCTCGAGACACCAGCGCGACGACGACGGGCGGGAGTGACGCCGCTCACCTCGTACGCGTTAGCAGCCGGACCGGTCGGCGGCGCACTATGGCAGCTTGGCACTCATTCAACGATACATGGGAGGATGTCATGGCGTCCGGTAACGAGCTGGGTGAGCTGGTCCGGCGGCTGCGGCGCCGGCAGCGACTGACCCGCCGGCGGCTGTCCGACCGGGTGCGGCGGGTCTCGGGTGACCCCGCCATCAACCCGGACCGGCTGCGAGAGTGGGAGCTCGGCAGGTACGTTCCGGACCGGTACTGGCGCGGCTGGCTGGCGATCGCGCTGGGCGTCCCGCGGGACTCGGTGGACCGGGCAGCGGCGGTCGCCGACGGCCGGCGCCGGACCCGGCGCCGCGGGCAGGCGGCCGACCACCGCCGGGCGGTCGCCAGCGGGTCGGTCGCCGGCGGATCGGTTTGAGGCCGCGGCCTCAGTAGTGCCGTCGTGGATGTCCGGCGGCCAGCAGGCAGGCGCGCCCGTCGGGCCGGGTAGCTGGGCAGGTGTCGGCCGGCGTGATGCGGCACTCGTCCGAGTCGTCCTGCCAGCGAGCCCACAGCGAGAGCACACCAGATCGCTGGTCGAAGTCGTAGTGCTCGGCGCCGGCATCCTGAACGTGAGCAGTGTGCATTCCTGGATGTCCGCGTTCCAGATGGCACTGCTGGAGCTGCTCGACCTCGTGGAAGCGCTTCGGGTCCCGTTCGAGCCAGGCCATGCTGACACCGGTGAGCCAGGTGAACACCGGACACTGCTCGTACGGCTCGAACCAGCCCGGCGGGGCCCCGGCGTCGATCTCGGTCTCGGTTTCGGCCATGGCCTCGGTCGTGGTCCCGGCCTCAACCCCGGTCTCGATCTCGGCCAGGCGGTGCCGCTCCCACGGGCGGGGGCGGTAGCCGGCGTCGGTCACCAGCCGCCGCAGCCAGGCCAGGTCGGCCTTGTCCCACTCGTGGTGGGTCCTGGCCCGGTATTCGGACTCGGCCAGGGACAGGCAGTGCGCGGCCCACACCCTGGTGTCCCAGTCCGCGGTGTAGATCTGCTCCCACCAGCTGGCCGGCTCGAGCCCGGCCGCCGCCGGACCGAGGCTGAGCCACCGCAGCCAGCGGCGGGCGATCGGCCGGCATTCGTCCGGAGCTGTCCGGAGGAACCTGTCGACCAGATACGGCGCAGTCGCCGGCACCGTGGGCGGCCGGGCAGCCAGTATCCTTCCCGCGCGTTCCCGGGCAGCCGCGGCGGCGCGGCGCTGGTCCGGATCTGGGCCAGCCGGTCCCGGACCGGCGGCGGTCACCGGGCCAGTGGTGTAGTACTCCAGATCACCGTCCCCCGAGACACCCACGACCAGGGTGCCGGCGGCGCGTGCGGAGTCCACCCGATCCGGGCTGGTGAGCCGGTGCGCCTGCAGCTCCCGGCCGAACTCCTCGATCGGATCCACCACCCGGAGGCGCTCGGCTTCGGCATGGCTGAGTGCATCGCGGCGCCTGGCCTCGTAGCCGGCCCGGTCGGCGTACTCGGCGAGAGCCTGGTCGATGCTGGTGATCCAGGCGTCCTCCCGCCGGTTGAGGAGCAGTGCCCAGACCGTCCGCATGGCATCCTGGTCGTCGAGCTGGGCGATCTTGCGCGCATCGCGCGCGCCGAGTCGGCCGGTCTGCACGGCCTGCTGGATCTCCTCCGGTACCCGCAGCAGCGACAGGCGCCGGGACACGTGACCCTGGGCGCATCCGTACTGCTCGGCGATCTGGCGCTGGGACCGGCCGGCATCAGCGGCGGCCTGGAACGCGCGGGCCTGCTCGATCGGGTTGAACGGCCGGTGAGCGCTGTCGTCGGTGGCGATCACGTCCAGCTGCTTGACCGGGTCCTCGCAGATGCTGTCGCGGCGGACCAGCACCGGTACGGTTGGATCCTGCTCTCCCGCGAACGCCTGTCGAGCGGCGGCCAGCCGCCGGTGGCCGGACAGCAACACCCACGCGTACCCGGCCAGCGCCTCGGCGTGCCGCGGCCAGGCCGCCGCTACCCGGTCTGCCGGCATTACCTCCAGCGGGCTGGTCACGCCCTGCGTGGTGATCGACTCGGCCAGCTCGTCCAGGTCGGCCAGGGTGGTCCGGAAGTTGGCCGGGTGGGGCGCGATCTCGCTCACCGCCGCCATGGTCAGGTCCGAGCCACGCCACGCGTCACGCCAGCCGGTCACCGTCGCCTCCCGGAGCCATCCCCGCGGCTCGATCGCTCACCGCAGATCGACGGCCGCGCGCCCGAGGAGGGACGCCGCGGGGTGATTCTGGCGGAATCACCGTTGACGATCGCCGGCCGTGGTCACAGTCCGTCGTACCACGAGTACGGGCGGTCGGCAACCCCGACGTCAGGTCTCCCGATCGCTAGAACCCAGGAGTCCGGGGCCGGCAGGTGAAGTCAACGGAGTTGTCGTCGGTGTCTTTGCCCTGCTCGTCCCGGGTGACGGCCTCGTCGGCGACCCAGTCGCATTTAGGCGCCGGCTCCCCTTCGGTGCACGCAAGGCCGCTACCCAGCCCCACCCCGTCGGCGTACCCGCTCCACGGGTCGAACAGCAACCAGCCCCCGTCCTCGGGCACCTCGACGTCGTAGAAATAGTCGGGCGACGGGCCGAAGGCCTCGGCCCAGTCGAGGTGGGTGAGCAGCAGATACCCACCCGGTGGTATCTCGGCACCGGACGGGAACCTGACGGCTACCTTCCAGGCGGTGGGTGACAGGCAGGCCACCAGCTCCCACCCACCCAGCGCCACCGTCTGCTCGCCGGTGTTACGAAGCTCGACGAACTCGTTGACCGGCCAGATCGGGACGCTGGGGGCGAACTCGTTGACGACCACACCGCCGGTTGCCGCCGACTCGGTGGTGGCATCAGTTGAAGCCGGTGCCGCAGCGGTCGCTGCCACCGGCCCCGTCAGCGAAAGTAGGGCCAGTCCGGTCATGGCCGCGATGGTGCCGACGTATATCGATCGCATGGCTACAACTCCTGTGCCTGGTGTACCGACAGGTCGTCGGGGTGCGATGCCGGGGCCAGCCCGACCAGCCGCCGAGGGTTGGACCCGCCGGGCTCGTCGCTCTGCCCCAGCGGGCATCCCGTGTTCAGCGAAGTCTCCCCGTCCCCGTGGCGCGGCAACAGGGGGTGTTTACGCGTGCCGCATACGGAAACACCCCCTGTTGGGGCGGCACGAGCCGGAGCAGGCTCAAGGGGCACAGGGTGGTCGGGTCCGACACTGGCCGGCCATTGTCGGACCCGACCACCAGTCGCCCAACCGACTACCCGGTCACCCGCACCCCGCGGGTGACCGAACCTCTAACGAAAGGAGAGTTCTGTGATTCGCAGAACACTCGCCCTGGCTGGCGCAGCCGCCCTCGCGGCCGGTTTCACCGGCCTGGCCGGACCCGCCGCCGCCGACTCCGGCATCACGCAAGCAGGAGCCGTCTTCATCAACGAGGTCGGCGCCGAACTCGACCCCAACTCCTCGAACCACGATGTCGAGCATGGCTTCATCGAGCTCATCAACCGCGACACGGCTCCCGTCGATGTAAGCGGGTGGACGGTGATTGGCTGCGCCACCAGCGGCAGCTTCAACATTGTCATCGATTCCGATACTTCGATTCCTGCGAACGGCACGTTCCTGGTCGGCGAGCTCGAGTTCGACGACCTATCCGGCACAGTCCCGGACCAGCGGTTCGAGGCAGGTGAGGTCCTGGAGCAGACTGCTGGCGGCGCGCGGCTGGAAGACCCCAACGGGTCGCAGCCGGATAACGAGGTCATGTGGGGGCCTGACAACTCGGTGGCCTGCGCCAGCACCAACGCGGGAGTGCTCCCCACCGACGACGAGTCGATCCACTACGACCCCGCAACCGACACGTACTTCCTCGACGCGCCCACGCCGCAGCCCTTGTGAGCTGAGCGCACCAACCGGCGATTTAGCATCGTCTACTTCACGCGATAGGGATTCGGGCCACCGGTCACCCGGTGGCCCGAACCTGACTGACTACCGCGGATCCACCCGGCCCAGCAGGTCACGTGACGTTCGTGGTCGGGGTTCTATTTGAGTAGGTAGGCGCGGTGGATGGTCTGGTCGACGGTGCCACTGTTGGCGTCGGTGGCCTGCACCCGTAGGGTTACGGACCCGTTTGTGCGCTGCAGCGGCGGAATCTTGAGGACGACACGGAACTCCTGGTACGGCTCCGCCGACGGGAGGAACCCGCCGGTTTCCCAGGTGTCCTTCGGCTTGCCAACCACCCGGGCGTCCTGCCAGGTATCACCATCGTCGAAGGATGCCTGCACCCGAAGGGACCTGATCGGGGCGCGGTCGATGGCCTTCGAGTGGTGCCCGGCGGTGATGGTGAACACATGCGCCCCTCGGCGCGCCGAGAAGCGGTTGTGGATGTCCAGTCCGAGGTCGTACTCCAGCCGGATCAACGGTTGGATCTGACACACGTCCTGTCGTGGCGCCTGCTGGATCCAGCACTGGTAACCCTGCGGCACCTGCGCGTCGGACGGGCGGGACGTGAAGGTCCACGTCGTGGTGGCCGGTCCGGTCAGTACAGGCCAAGAGGGTGGATAGTCCTCGACCTGTTCCAGCCGGTAGGTGGCTGCCCCGGGCGCGAGCGGGAAGACCCGACCGGTCTGTTCGAGTTCGGTGCCGGTGTCGGCGTTCCACATCCGCCAGGACGCGCCTTTGAACGCATCCCCACCGTGGCCGCGGACATTACCCATCAGCTGGAACGGTACGGCGAACCACTCGCCGGCTGGTCCGTTGCGGGAGGCGGCGGCCGACCTCTCGATCAGGACGGGGTTGTCGAGAGACTCCCGGCGGACGTCCCACACGCCCACTTGCAACGGGGCTTGCCAGAAGCGTTCCTCGGCTCGTCTGGAGCCAGCCTCGGCTACCGGGAACCGGTCGTCGGAAAACATGTTGATGCTTTGCGGCGGTTCACCTTCGGGTCTGCGCTCGATGCGAATAGTTCGCAACCAGCTGCCGTGGTCGTTGGCGAGGAAGTACTCGGTGACCCCCCCGGGCCGGAACCACATCCGAACCGCGCGCGTGCCAAGGGGTCCGATGGTCAACGGCACGATGGACTCGAACTGCTGCATGATGAGCGCGTCGGGAGGCTCGGAGTGGAAGTGGGCGGGGACCTCGACCAGGTCCGGACGGGCGATCTTCTCGTGCAGCTTGTCTGGGATGCCGTTCTCATATAGGATCGGCAGATTGTACACATAGGCCGGTGCATCACTATAGCACAGGGTGGGGGATCTGGGACAGTTGCCGGCGCCGTTCCAGGGTAGGGGCTGCACGGCCCGGGGTTCGGCCAGCGTCCAGGTGACGAATAGACTCACGGGCGCCAGCTCCCCGGGTGGCGCAGGGGTGGCGTACATCGACAGGCGTCCACCTTGGACGTTGAGGGTGAAAACCTTGCCGCCGGCACCGGCGAGCTCACGGATCACCGACGCTCCGTGGTTGCGTTTGTCGGCCTTGCGGGGCACGCTCACTGTGATGGGCACGGCGTCGCGGGCGTCGAGGGTAATGGTGCTGTCGGCAGCTATGTCGACCTCGACCTCAATGAGCAGGCTGGTCCGGGCGACCTCCGAGGGAGCTTCCGGCTCCTCGAGGACTTCGGAGATGATCGTGTAGGTGCCGGCTGGGACGCGCCCGACGGCTATCCCCTCACTGGTGAAGAATGCGTAGACCTCAGTGCCGCCGACCTCCCGATCCAGTGTGTCGTGTGTGAGAGATACCCTCTTGTCGGGGACGGTGTCGGAACCTATGCGGTGACCGTGGGAGTCGAGGACCTCGATGGTGACTCGGTGCAGGGGCGGGCCGAAGCCGATCCCGGTCCGTAGCGCCACGCCCGGGCCGGTGGCGGCCACGACACCCCCGAAGGCGGTGTTCCCGGCAACGTTGAACGCGTCCAGCGTCACCGTCGCGGTCACGCCGGCTTGGCCGTGGGCGGGGACGGTGAGGGTGTCGGTCGAAAGGGTGATTCCGACATAGGGCTGGCCGGCGAGGTCGGTGGCCGTCGCCTGCAGGGTGAGGGTGACGTCGTTGTCGGAGCGGTTGGTGTAGACGATGTCTCGCTCGGCTTGGCCGTCGATGCCGCCGAAGTTTACCGTGCCCTGTGCGTAGACCGGGCTGTCCAGTGCGGCGGGGACATCGACACGGCCGGTACCCTGCGCGTACCAGCGGAAGCCACCATCGGCGGTGGTCGAGACCAGCGCGTCTTTCAGCTCGCCGCCGGCCAGGCCCGTGGCCTGGGCCAGCAGCGCCGCCGCCCCGGCCACGTGAGGGGACGCCATGGAGGTACCGTTCAGCGACGTGTAGTCGTCATCGACCGGGCTGCCGGCGCTGGTGCCCTCCGCGCGGGCGGCCACGATCCCGACCCCGGGGGCGGTGATCTCCGGTTTCACCGCGTGGTCGCCGACCCGGGGTCCGCGGGAGGAGAAATCTGCCATCCGGTCGGACTTGTCCACCGCGCCCACTGCCAGCGCCGCGTCGGCTGCGCCCGGGGCACCGACCACCCTGAGGTCGAAGTCCCGGTTGCCGAGGTTGCCGGCGGAGGTTACGAACAGCGTGCCCGTCTCAGCGGAGAGTTCGTTGACCAGTTGGGACAGCGGGTCGGAGCCGTCCGATGGGCTACCACTGCCTAGCGACATGTTGACCACGTCAGCACGTTCGGCGGCCCACTCCATCCCGGCCATGATCCACGAGGTCTGACACTCTCCGTCGGTGTTGCAGACCTTGCCGCTGAGCAGCTCCGCACCGGGGGCGACGCCGGTGCGGGCGCCGTCGGAGGCGGCGCCGGTTCCGGCGATGGTGGAGGCGACGTGGGTGCCGTGTCCGTGGGTGTCGGTGGCGTCGGGCTCGTCGGTGAAGTTCTCGACCGCGGCCACCTGCCCGGCCAGGTCGGGGTGGCCAGTGTCGATCCCGGTGTCCAGCACGGCGACGGTGACCCCCTGGCCGGTGACGCCGGCGTCCCACGCCTCCGGCGCGCCGATCTGCGGCACCGACTCGGCCAGATCGATGTGTAGCACCTGGTCCAGCAGGACCTGTTCCACCGCGCCGTCCAGCCCCCGTGCGCCGGCGGTGCGGGTGGAACCATCACGCTCGGGCGTGCCAAAGACCGCCTGCCGGAACGCGCCGGCCTTGCCACGGTTGACCGTGATGCCGGCGCCGTTCATCGTCTCCACCGCCTGGGCGTTGCTTGTGGCGGGCAGGGCGTCGGCATCCCGGGTCAGCTGCTGTGTGCTGCGGTGCTGGTCGAAGGTGACGATCACCGGCAGCTCGCTCGTGGCGGTGTCGTCGAGGCCTTGGCGGATCAGCCCGGGGATGTTGAACAACTCCCGGTCCACCGTCCCGGCCACCACCTGTTCCATGACGTCGGTGGGGATGACGTAGAAGTCGTCCTGGGTGCCGGACTGGTCAAAGGTCACCGGGTGGTCCCGCGGAGCCTGCTCGATCTCCACCACGCGCGGGTTGCCGTCGCCGGCGTCCTGCCACTGCACAGTGTCGCCGGTGATCAACGTGACCGCTACCGGTTCGGCATCAACGGGCAGTACCCCGGCTGCGGCGCCCGGGTCTGTGGCCGGAGCCGGGCCCGCAGCCGCCGGGCCGGACGGTGCCGACAGCAATGACGCTGCCACCGCGGTTGCGGTCAGCAGCGCCACGAGACGGCCCGGGCGGGATCTACCGCCAGGCCGCATCACATTCGAGGTGGACATGGCAGGCCCCTCTACTCCAGAGCCCCGAAGCGACAGACCACCACCTCCTCGAACCGTACGTCAGATCATGACTACGACTGGTTACGAGGGTGCCGGGTGCATGTGTCTTCGGGCTGCTCGCGTGCGGACAGGTCGCCGTCCTGCAGAGGCGATTCCAGGCCGGAGCCGCCGCCAGCGTGCCGGACATCGGCGTTAGACTCTCGCCGCCGCATCCGGCTCCACATGGCGTTGCCTCGCAGGACGTTCATGGCACCCATGCTCGACTGTGATCGACGTCACAGCAATAGGGTGAATACCCATCGGCGGCTACGCGTCCGCTCCGCTTCCGACCGGCTCCTCGGGGGTGCCGGGGATCAGCCCGGCGGCGGCTGCGGCCATCGCCGCACCGGTGCGGGTGGAGGCTCCCAGCTTGCGCATCGCCCGCTGCAGGTGAAGCCCGATGGTCTTGGGCGACAGGAACATGACCTGTCCCACTTCCCGGTTGGTCATCCCCTTGGCCACCAGCGTCAGGACGTCCCGCTCGCGGGGGGAGAGCTGTTCGCCGTAGCCGCGGGGCCCGCCGCGCCAGGAACGCCGAACCTCGACCCCGTGTCGCCGCAGTGACCGGGCGACCCGGTCGGCGTCCCACCGGGCACCCAGCTCCTGCAGGCCTTGCTGGGCCTTGGACAGGATGCTCAGGGCGTGGTCGGTTTCGCCGGTGGCGAGCAGGCAATGTCCCTGCCGTTCGAACGCCAGCAGCTGGTCGTACGGGCGGGGCAGACCGGCCCAGGCCTCCGCCGCCTGCGCGTACAACTCGCCTGCCTTGTCCAGGTCGCCCCGGGCCTGCGCGAGGATCCCCTGGCAGAGCAGGCTCGCGGCGGTCGGGGCCGGGGCGTCACGGTCGGCTACCCAGCCGGCGAACTGGTCCGCCAGCTCCTCGGCTTGCGCGATCTCACCGGCGGCGGCCAGCGCGTCGAGGTGCACCGGGACCACCTCGGCGGCCCACAGCCACAACCCTTTCCTGGCAAGCATTGCCATGACCGGTCCGGTGACCTGCAACGCCTGCGCGGGGGTTGCCTCGGCCAGCCGCAGCCGGCCCAGGCCAGCCGCGGTGGTCGCGGCCAGGTGCCCGAGCGGCGCCTCGCGCGCGTACGCCTCCAGCGTCGCGGTGAGGTGTTGCTCGGCGGCTTCCCGCGCGCCGGTGGCCAGAGCGAGCAGACCCAGGACTTCGCGGGCCTCGTTCCGGATACCGGTGTTGTCCGGCGACCCGGCCTCGGCGAGCTGTGTGGTGGTCTCGGCCAGGCCGGTCCACCGGCCGGTGTACCAGTCAAGGTAGGCACGGCCCGCGCGCACGACGTCCCACGCCCGGTGATAGCCGGCGGCTTGGATGCCTTCGGTGGCTGCGCTCAGCCGCCGGCTCGCCTCGGCATACCATCCCCATCTGATCGCCAGCCGACCGACATCAACCATGCACAACAAGATCATCCGCTGCTCGAACGGACCCGGCTCCGCCCGCGTGAGCGCGGCAGCCGCGTGCCAGCCTTCCTGTTCACCCAGGGCGAGCAGCGCCGATACGCGTATCGTCGCCACGTGCAGCTGCTCGGCGGGCGACTCGATGTGCTGCTCCTGCGCGGCCGCCCGCTTGACCCACTCCAGGTGCTCCTGAACCGGCCAGTCCCGAGACAGGGCAATGGCCAGGTTCAACATCGCCCGGCAGGCCAGCCCAGGCTGACCTGCCAGGTCGGGAATCGCCGCCTCGATCTCGCTGTGTGCCGCCTCCGACTGCCCGTACCAGCGCAGCAACCGTCCCCGCAGCAGCCGGATCGCGCCACGCTCGCCGGGCGGGATGTCAGTGCTGTCGAGGACCTGCCGCAGCGCCTCGATCACCCGTTCGGCGCGGTCGATCAGGCTGGCGGCCCCACCGGCGGCCGCCTCACCGAGCTTGCGCGCCAGCCGAGCCCGCCGGTCGCCTGGGTGATCCACACTGGTCAGCAGGTCGTACAGCACTGTCACGACCGTGTGGTCGTCGCCTGACTGCATCGCCAGATCCGCGCTCTGTTCGGCAAAGTGTGCCCAGGCATCGATGTCCCCCGCCTCGCGAAAGTGGCGTCTCAGCCGCACCACCGGCACGTAGTCTCCCGTTCGGAGCGCCTCGCCCGCGCGCTTGTGCAGCCGAGCGAGCTCGGATGTCGGTATCTCCGCCGCTACTGCCTCGGCCGCCAGCTGATGCCGAAACGCCACCCGGCCCAGACCAGCCCCACGCAACAACCCCGTTCGGAACCCCACCGCCACCGCAGCACCCGCTGCCGTCGGGTCGAGGCCGGCCACCGCGGCCAGCAACCGGTCATCTGCCGGCTCGTCCAGCACCGCCGCTGCCTCCAGCACCCGCCGCGTCCTGCGATCCAGCCGCGCCACCCGCTCCAGCACCGAGTCCCGCACGGTCGGCGGCACCTGGATGTCCGCCAACGCCCGACGTTCCCAACCGTCCCCCTCGCGGACGATGTCCCCACGGTCCCGCAACAGCCGCAGGCTCTCCTCTACCGCCAGCGGCAGCCCTCCGGTGCGCTGGTGCAGGAACTCGGCGAACTCCCGCGACACCCGGGTGCGGCGGAACATCGCCTTAGCCAGTAGCTGGACCCCGGAAACGTCCAGCGGCTCCAACACGAGGCGCACCTTGCTCATCCGTGCCGGTATTCGCGTGGACAGCTGCCACAGCAACGACCCGGAAGGCACATCCTCCCGCCGGTAGGTCACCACCACCGACCTGCCGCGGCCTCCGGAGGCACAGGCCCCTATCAGCCACTCCAGACTCGCCGCGTCCGCCCAGTGCGCGTCCTCCACCACAAGCTGGTCGACCCCGAACCGATCAACCAGCTCGCCCAGCGCACGATAGATCCGATGCCGCCTCGCCCCCGCGTCGTCCAGCGGCTCCGGCGGGGGCGGCAGGTCAGCATCCCACTCAGGGAACAGTGGCCGCAGCGCCCCACCCAGCGGGCTCAGCTCTACATCGCCTATCTCGTCCCGCAATCGGCGCAATCCGTCGACCACCGGCCCCAGCGGCATCGAGTCCGCCACCGGCTGACACTCCACCGTCAAGACGGTTCGCTCCGGCCGCCCTCCCGACCACAGGGCCTCCTGGATCAGACGGGTCTTGCCGATCCCCGCTTCCCCTTCGACCAACACCAGCGCTGGCGGACGCTCCAACGCACCTGTCACCGCGGCGAGGGCCGTGTCCCGGCACACGAATGCGGGCATCGCACTGCCTCCTTCTCGGTCCTCTGGTCCTCCTCGATGTCTCTTCCACTCGTGTTCGATTGAGGGCCTCATATCCGGCACCTAGCGACCCATCGAGACCGGCCCCACACCCGAGGTAACCGACCACCGAAAGTAACCAGATGGCGTCTATTATGGTCAAAGCTGATCTATACGGGTATTCCTAGACGATACCCAGACCTTGGTCAAGTGGCCGGACGCTGAGTGAGGGCTGGAGGACGCTGGGCTATCCGGACGCTGAAGGGAACTCTGCTTTCCGGTCTACGCGTACTCGCCAAAGCCGGCCACATGCTTCATCTGTGCGCTAACTCCGCGCCACGACGATAGCCCTTCGGACTGTCGCTGACCGTCCGAACGGCCTAGACCGACCGGCCGGGCCGGATCCCCCGACCGCAAATGATCATCGAGACCGGCGTGGCTGGACTGTTGCCCTGCCACCGGCTCAGCACCTACGTTTAGCCAGGTTCGTGTTCTGCCGGCAAGCTGCCCGGCTGCTCGTTGCGCTGGCCCGTCTGCTGGTGCAGGTGGGCCCGTCGTAGCGCATCTGCTGATCCTACCGGTCTCGCAGCCCGTCCAGCTTGGCTTGGTAGGCGGCTGCACGCTTCCGTAGGTCGTCAACGGCCTCGGGGCGAGCGGCGTTGCCGCCGTAGAGTTCCAGACCACGGTTGGCCCATCGGAGCGCCTCCGCCCAGTTCTTCGCCTTCTGCTGGCGGATCGCCATCTGGGTGTACGTCTCCAGTAGCGGCACCTTGTTGAACTTGGCGTACAGGGCGTTGCGGATGCTGTCCATCTCGGCGTCGTGGAGCCGGCAGGCTTCGTCATATTCCTGCAGCGCGGATCCGAACGCGTCCCGGGACCGGTAGAGGCGACGTTCCAGTTCGCAGAACATGTAGTGCCGGTCGATGGGGTCAGGGTCGTGTTGGAGTAGGTTGCGGAGCCGCTTGATCGTCGCGATGTGGTCGTTGGGGAGGTCGGCCAGCCACGACAGGTCGTACGAGTCGTCTTCCAGGTCGGTTGCGATCGCCTGCTGCAAGCCTGTGCGGAGTTCGCCAAGCACGACGGCCGGGGTAGGTGGAGTGACTGGGACGAGGCCGAAGTCCCTCGGATCGTGGTCCAGGAACACCCCGAGTAGGCCCGGCCCGCTCTCACGCATCCCGCCGCCGGCGATCACGCCGCCCAGCGCGACGTGGCATCGGTGTCTCGCCTGGAGGGCGAGCAGGCCGTTGCGATACTCGGCGGCGTCCTCACGGGACAGGTAGCCCACCCTCATGCCGCTGATCCACACCGAGATCGCGTTCTTGTCGTGCGGGTTGTCCGGCTCCGCTACCAGCACAGCCTCAATCTCGGCCCGAACGCGTTCGGAGGTCCAGCCGCCAGCACATTGCCAGATTGCGTCCTGGTAGAAGCTCTCGCCGACAACGTCGAGATCATGGCGGCCATCGAACCGGGCGACCGGGATGGGGCTGGGCTGCGGAGCCGTGGGCTGCCGCACGGGTTCACGCTGGGTGGTTCGCCGCCTGAAGAGTCCCACGGGGGCATCTTTGCCCCAACCCGGGGGTGACATAGCGTTGTGTCGCTTATCCGACAGAGGGACTGCAGCCAGTCTCTGACGAGCTACCCCAGGCGAGGATCTCGCTCTCGTCGTAGACCGGCTCCGCCCGCTCCACCGAACTGCCGGTAGTGCCGAATCCGACCGGGCTCCGCAGGGCGGATGCCTCGGTCTGGCGGAACAGCTCCAGCGCCTTCGCCGCCACGGTGTCCAGCGGATCGGCCGACTCGATGGTGACGGAGTGGGCGGCGACGGCGATCTCCCGGGCCTCCACCCACGCCCTGGCCCAGGAGTCGAGCACCTGCGCCACCGGCAGGTAGCCGGTCTGGTCGTCGGCTGCGCGCAGCACCGGCTTCCCGCCCGTGCCGATCACCGGCCGCCGTTCGTAGGCTTCGACCTTCCACCACTGGTGCTCCCCGGCGAGGATGTCGAAGGTGGCCATCCTGGTCTCCACCAGCTCCAGTTCAGACGGCGTGGCGGCCCGCCTTGCGTCTTTGTCTAGCGACTTGACTTGATGCCGTCTAGCGGCTAGACTACACTGCATGAAGCCGATGCGGACGAAGGATCTCCGGAAGCTCCTCCGCCAGCATGGATGTGAGCCGAGCCCGGCCAAGGGGTCACACGAGAAGTGGACCACCCCAGGCGGGCACAGCACCACCCTGAAGGCGGCGGCGAAGGACCAGGCACCGGGGACGCTGCGCAACATCCAGGACGCGTTGGCGCCGGAGCTGGGAGAGCGATGGATCGAGGAGGCTCAGAAGTGAAAACCTACACCGTACGAGCCGAATGGGACACCACCGGATGGTGGGTGGTCACCGTACCCGACATCCGCGGAGCGATCACCCAGAGCCGACGGCTCGACCAGGTCGCTGGCGACGTGGCCGAGGTGATCGAGCTTATGACCGGCGAGACGCCCGGGTCGTACGAGATCGATCTTCAGTGGTCGGTTCCAGTCCCAGCCGGCGCCAAGGCCCACGAGGCCCGGGACCTACGCGCCGAGGCGGAGGCGGCCGACGAGCGGGCCGCAGCGGCAACCGGGGAGGCCGTGCGGGCACTGTTCGCCGAGGGCTTCACCTACCGCGACATCGGTGCCATGATCGGGGTCTCGTACCAGCGAGCCCAGCAGCTCGCCCCCGGCAAGGCACGCCGCGCCCAGTCGTGGGGACCGGTTCGGAAGGCACGCCGGAAGGTCAGCTAGCGTCGCTGCCGAACTCGCAGCCCAGCCGCGTTGTCGCCCGCTACGCTGCGGCCATGGACGGCTCAGCGGGTCCATGGTGGACGGACTGGTCTGGGTGACCGGCCGCGATCCTCCCGTCGTAGCCGCCCGCCCGCGATCACCGAGGATCCGGCGGGACGGCATCGGTTGTGGGGCGGCCGCCACCGGGCTAGCCTGCCGCCATGAGTGTGCTCGGCATCGCGGCCCAGTTCGCCGCCGTGTTCATCGCGGCATTCCTCGCGTTCGGACTGGAGGACCTGCGGGAACGGCGGCGCGCGGCGCGCTGGGTCCGCACCCATCTGCGCCACCTGCGGGAGCTGATGCGCTCCGACGGCACGGCGACCGGTGCAGCGGCCACGGCGATCGCCGGCTACCTGGCCGCGCTCGACAGCTGGCTGGCCGCCGAGAAGCCAGCGGACATGGCCGAGTCAGACTGGAAACAGCTGGCGGAGACGTTCAGCACCGTCGTGCCGGACTTTGGACCGGTGCTGCGCAGCGAGGCGGTCACGGTGCTGCCGCAGGACCTGGCACGCGCGCTGGTCCGGTTGGAGGCTGGATCCCAGCAGTTCGCGGTCCTCACGAGCACCTTCCAGCGGGCCAACCAGGACGTGCTGGCGGCGTGGCACGAGCGGCGGGTGCCGCTGTCCGATCCGGACGCGAGCCGGGTCCGGCGGCTCCACCAGATCATGAGCGAGATGCGGGACGCCGAGCAGCGGTTCTCACCCATAGTCGGCGAGGTCGTGACGGCGCTGGACAACTGGAGCTGACGCCGCAGCACGGCTCCCCGCACCACTCCGCCTCGCGCCGCCGCCCCGCCCCTGCGTTGATCATAGAGTTTCTGCACGACACACCGGGCGACACGCGCAGGAAACTCCATGATCGACGCCAGGGGGTGGTGGGTCAGGTGACGCGGTGGGCGAGGCCGGTGTGGCGGCGGCCGGTACCGGCGGTGCGGACCGCGATCCCGAGTGCCTGCCGGGAACCGACCAGCACCACCAGCCGCTTCGCCCGGGTGATCGCGGTGTAGAGCAGGTTGCGCTGCAGCATCGGGTACGCGCTCATGGTGAGCGAGATGACGACGGCCGGATACTCGCTGCCCTGCGACCGGTGCACCGTGATCGCGTACGCGTGCTGCAGCTCGTCCAGCTCGTCGAACTCGTACTCGATGTCTTCGTCCTCGTCGGTGCGGACGGTCAGCGACTGGCGCTCCAGGTTGAGGGCGGTGACGATGCCGACGGTGCCGTTGAAGACGCCGGCGGCGCCCTTCTCGTAGTTGTTGCGAATCTGGATCACCTTGTCGCCGGGGCGGAACACCCGGGCGCCGTGCCGCCGCTCCGGGGCGCCGTCGCGGTGCGGCGCGAGCGCCTGCTGCAGGGCCAGGTTCAGGCTGCCGGCGCCGGCCGGACCGCGGTGCATCGGGGTGAGCACCTGGATGTCGCGCGGATGCACCTGGAACCGGCGCGGGATCCGGCGGGCGACGATCTCCACCGCCAGCTCGGCGGTGGCCTCCGGGTCGTCGCTGGGGAACAGGAAGAAGTCCGGGTACGCGTCGACGGTGGGGCTCTGGCCGGCGTTGACGCGGTGCGCGTTGACCACCACTCCGGACTCCTGTGCCTGCCGGAAGATCCTGGTCAACCGGACACTGGGGACGGTGTCCCCGGCGAGGACGTCTCGCAGCACCTCCCCGGCGCCGACCGACGGGAGCTGGTCGACGTCCCCGACCAGCAACAGGTGCGCGCCGGTCGGGACCGCCTTGACCAGCTTGTTGGCGAGGATAAGGTCCAGCATGGAGGCTTCGTCGACCACGACCAGGTCGGCGTCGAGCGGGTTGTCCCGGTCGTGGGCGGCGTCCCCGCCCGGGCGCAGCTGCAGCAGCCGGTGCACGGTGGCGGCCGGGTGCCCGGTCAGCTCGGCCAGTCGCTTGGCGGCCCGCCCGGTCGGTGCGGCGAGCACGATCTTCGCCCGCTTCGCCGCCGCCAGCTCGATCACCGACCGGACCGTGAACGACTTGCCGCAGCCGGGGCCACCGGTCAGCACCGCCACCTTCGAGGTCAGCGCCGCGCGTACTGCCTGCTCCTGCTCGGGCGCGAGCTCGGCGCCGGTGCGGGTGTGCAGCCAGGCCAGCGCCCGGTCCCAGTCGACGTCCGCGAAGGCCGCCAGCCGGTCGGTGCGACTGTCCCGCAGCCGTCGCAGGCCGGCCGCGAGCGCGGTCTCGGCCCGGTGGAACGGCACCAGGTAGACCGCCGGAATGGTCCCGCCTTCGGTGCTCGGGTTGGGTACCGGCTCGGCGACCACCCCCTCCTCGGCGACCAGGTCGGCCAGGCAGCCGCGTACCAGCTCGACCGCGACATCCAGGATGGTGGCGGCGTCCGCGACCAGGTTCGGCTCGGGCAGGTAGCAGTGGCCGCTGTCGGCGGCCTCGGAGAGGGTGTGCTGGATGCCGGCCCGGACCCGGGCCGGGCTGTCGTGCGGGATGCCGACCGCCCGGGCGATCGTGTCGGCGGTCCTGAAGCCGATCCCCCACACGTCGGCGGCCAGCCGGTACGGCTCGTTCTTGACGATCGAGATGGACCCGTCCCCGTACTGCTTGTAGATGCGTACGGCCAGCGATGTGGACACTCCCACGCCCTGCAGGAAGACCATCACCTCCTTGATGGACTTCTGCTCCTGCCAGGCCGCTCCGATCGCGGCGGTGCGCTTGCGGCCGAGGCCGTACACCTCGATCAGCTTGCCGGGCTCCTCCTCGATCACCCGCAGGGTGTCGGCGCCGAACGTGGCCACGATCCGGGCGGCGGTTTTCGGGCCGATCCCTTTGATCAGCCCGGAGCCGAGGTACCGCTCGATCCCCTGGATGGTCGCCGGCAGGACGGTCGTGTACGAGTGCACCTCGAACTGCCGGCCGTACCTCGGGTGCGACGACCAACGCCCGACCAGCCGCAGGCTCTCCCCCGGCTGCACCCCGAGCAGCGAGCCCACCACGGTCAGCAGGTTGCTGCCCGACCGGTCGGTGGCGACCCGGGCGATCGTGTAGCCGGTCTCCTCGTTGGCGTAGGTGATCCGCTCCAGCACCGCCTCCAGCACCGCACCCGCCGGGCGGGCGCCGGTGCC
>WHTQ01000142.1 GCA_009377645.1 Micromonosporaceae bacterium
CCATAACAAGCACGGTAACGCATCAGCGTCGACGTCAGGTTGCGACACGCCGACATATTCTGTCTACACCTCTACATGTGACTCTGCTTGTATCCGCAGCTCAACGCTCAAATCCCTACTGAAACCCGACGTAACTTCGGCCTAGTCTGCCCGAGACGGTCGCAGGCGGTGGACGCTCTGCCTGGATCGGACTACGAACTGCTACGAAACCCACGCAGGAGGGTGACGCAATGAAGATCAACCATCAGGTCGTCGTGTTCGATGCCGCTGACCTCACCCTCGAGAGCAGCTTTGGGCCGGCGTCCTCGGTGGCACTGTCGATGCCGAGAGCGACTGGCATATGGTGCTCGTCGACGGCGCACCTGCGATCGGTGTCCAGCTCGCCCCGCACCACGTCCCGCCCGACTGGCCGGACAGGACGCCGCCCCAGCAGATCCACCTCGACCTGTGGGTGGAGGACGTCAAGGCGGCACACGACCAGGTCATGTCGCTGGGCGCCAGGGTGCTGAAGCCGGCCGAGGACACCGACTCCGCCGACAACTTCCAGGTGTACGCGGATCCCGCCGGACACCCGTTCTGCCTCTGCTGGGTCAACAAGTCCTAGTGCGCCCCGCCCGACCCGGGGGGTCAGCCTTTGACGCTGCCGGCGAGCAGGCCGCGGACGAAGTAGCGCTGCAGCGACACGAACACGATCAGCGGCACCACCATCGAGACGAACGCCCCGGCGGTCAGCCGCTGCCACTCGCCACCGCGGGTGCCGGCCAGCTCGGACAGCCGCTGGGTCAACGGGGCCGTGTCCTCGGTGCCGGTGGAGAAGGTCAGTGCCACCAGCAGGTCGTTCCAGATCCACAGGAACTGGAAGATCGCGATGGAGGCCAGCGCCGGCACGATCAACGGCAACGCGATCCGCCGGAAGATCTTCGCGTGTCCGGCACCGTCCACCTTGGCCGCCTCCATCAGGTCCTTCGGCAGCTCGGACATGAAGTTGTGGATCAGGTAGGTGGCCAGCGCCAGCCCGAAACACGTGTGCGCGAACCAGATCGTGGTGAAGCCGGGCACCGGACCGAACGAGTCCCACGGCAGCGAGATCGTGACCCCGCCGACCGTCACCCCGGTGTTGAAGAAGCGCAGCAGGGGCACCAGCGCCATCTGCAACGGCACGATCTGCAGCGCGAAGATCCCGATGAAGATCCAGTCCCGGCCCCGGAAGGTCAGCCAGGACAGGGCGTACGCGGCGAACGCGGCCAGCCCGACCGAGAACAGCACCGACGGTACGGTGATCACCAACGAGTTGAGGAAGTAGCTGCCCAGCCGCCCGTCCACCAGCACCTCCTGGTAGTTCTCGAGGGTCAGGTCCGGGTCGCCGGGGAAGGTCCACCAGCCGGTGTCGTTGATCGCCTCGCGGGGCCGGAACGAGGACAGCAGCAGGCCGATCGTCGGGATCGTCCACAGCACCGCGATGATGATGGTCACCACGGTGGCGGTGCGGGTGCTCAGCCGCCGGCGGACCCGGCCCGCCATGGTGGTCGCCGTCGCCTCCCGGGGCGGCGTAGCGACCGCGGGGGCGGGTGGGTTGGCGGCGGTCATCGCGTCTCCTCTCGCCGCTGGCGCATCACACGGATCTGGTAGAGCGCGATCGGCACCACGAACAGGAACAGGATCACCGCGAGCGAGGAGCCCCGGCCGAGCTGGCCCTGCGAGAACGCCTGGGTGAACATCTCGTTCGCGACCACACTCGTGCCGAAGTTGCCGCCGGTCATGGTGCGGACGATGTCGAACAGCTTGAGGGTGGCGATGGACACGGTCACCACCACGACGATCACCGCCGGCCGGATGCTCGGCAAGGTGATCCGCCAGAACATCTGCCACGGGCTGGTGCCGTCGATCCGGGCCGCCTCGACGATCTCGCCCGGGATCGCCTTGATCGAGGCGGAGAGCACCACCATCGCGAACCCCACGTAGATCCAGACCAGGATCACGACCAGTAGCAACGTGTTGAGCGCCCCGGTCCGGACCACCAGCCAGTTCTGCGGGGCGATGTTGAGCCACACCAGCACCTGGTTCAGCAGTCCGATCTGGTCGGAGCTCTCCGGCCGGAACTCGTAGACGAACTTCCAGATGATGCTGGCGCCGACGAACGAGATCGCCATCGGCATGAAGATCAGCGACTTGGCGAACCACTCGTACCGGGCCCGGTCCACCAGTACGGCGTAGACCAGGCCGATCGCGGTGACCGCCAGCGGCGCCAGGATCACCCACAGCAGGGTGTTCCGGAGCACCAGAAGGATGTCGTCCTGAGTGAACATCCAGCCGTAGTTCTCCAGCCCCACCCACTCGGTGCCGAACTGATCCCGGAGCGAGAGCAGGACTGTCCGCCCCATCGGCACGAGCAGTCCGACCGTGAGCAGCAGTCCGGCCGGGGCCAGGAACACCAGCGCGGTCCACACCTCACGGGCGGGCCGGCGGCGGGCCGCCCGTACCCGTATCGGCGCCGGCCCACCGCGCAGCCGGCGCCCCAGGCTGGCCAGCAGCTCCGCACCCCGGTCCAGCAGGAGCAGCAGCCCGCCGACGATCGCCAGGAACGCGACGATCCCGATGAGCAGCTGGACCAGCTTCTCACCCTCCGGCGTCAAACGCATCGCGCTCGCCTCCGCCTGGTGTCGGGGCTCGGGTGGGACCCGACCGGTCCCACCCGAGCGTTGAACATCGGGAGCCTACGGGTTACGCAGGCCAGTTGCCCTCGACGTTGTCGACGGTCGTCTGGGTGTCCTGTCCCACGATCCACTCGGTGATCTGGCTCAACAGGTAGTCCCCGCCGATCTCACCGGGCATCAGGTCGGATGCGTCGAAGGCGAACGTCGCCTCCGGGTCCTGCATCGTCTCCGCCACGAGCCGGAAGACCGGGTCGGTGTAGGTGTCGAGCGGCACCTGGTTGTTGGCCGACGCCCAGGCCCCCTGCTCGGCCCGGGCGGTGGCGTACTCGCCGGACGCCAGGTAGGTCTGCACCGCCGCCACCTCCGGCCGGTCGGCGAAGGCCACCACAAACTCGCCGCCGCCCAGCACCGGGGTGTCCCCGGCCGGGTCGATCACCGGGAAGTAGAACGCGAACACGTCGCCGTCCTCGGCGACCGTGGCGTCGTCGCCCCACTGGGCACCGTAGAAGGACGCCTGCCGGTGCATCGCGCACTCATCGTCCAGGATCGGCAGGCCGGCGTCCTCGAACGACGTCGTGGCGATGCTGGACACGTCGCCGAGCCCGCCGTTGACGTAGTCCGGGTTCTTCAGGACCTGGCCGACCATGTCGAACGCCTCGACCACCATCGGGTCGTTGAACGGGATCTCGTGGTCGATCCACTGCTGGTAGGCCTCCGGGCCGTGCAGGCGTAGGAAGACGTCCTCGACCCAGTCGGTGGCCGGCCAGCCGGTCGCGGCGTCCGACCCGATCCCCGCGCACCACGGCTTAGTCTCGGTTCCCGCGATCGTGTCGGACAGCGTGATCAGGTCTTGGAAGGTTTCCGGGACCTGGTAGCTGTTCTCCTCGAAGTAGGTCGGCGAGTACCAGACCAGCGACTTCATGTTCGCGCTCATGGGCGCGCCGTAGAACTGACCGTCGACGGTGGAGTAGTCCATCCACCCCTCCGCCCAGTTCTGTTCGGCCAGCGCCGCGACCTGCTCCGGTGCCGGCACAGCGAAGCCGCCTTCCACCATCTCGGAGATCAGCCCGGGCTGCGGCATGAACGCGATGTCGGGCGGGTTGCCGCCCTGGGCGCGCACCCGCAGCTGCTCCTCGAACTGGTCAGTGCCCTCGTACGCGATGGTGATGCTGGTGCAGCTCTCGAACTCATCCCAGGACGCCTCGTACGCGTCCGCCTCGACATCGGTGATCGGTGTGTAGATCGAGACCGTGGTGTCGTCGTTGCCCTGATAGTCGGCGTACGCCTCGCACCCCGCGTCGGATCCGTCGGTCGGCTCGTCCGGGTCGTCGGTCGTGCAGGCGCTGAGCGTCAGCCCGAGCGCTGCCGTGACCGCGACGCCGCGCAATAACAAACTCTTAGACATGCCCGTTTCTCCTTGATACTGCTGTTGCGCCGCCATGCGACACATCAGCCCGATATGAGCAGCCGGTCCGTACCTGTCTCAGGTAAACCCGGACCAAGCACGCTGTCCAGTGGCTTCCGCCGCCTTTTCGTGGTAACGATTCCGTAACTTGCCCCCGGCGGCCGCTACCGCCTGCGGTCGGATATGAGCCAACTGTAGACCCACCGGTTCTTGCCTGGCGTGGCTACCGGGGCGGCTGGTACCTGAGCTGGCTCACCCTCCAGCGTGCCTGGTCGCCGGCCGGGTGATGATCAGCCGGTCCAGGTCCACCCGTCGACCAGGCTCTGCCACGTCACCCGGTCCGGATAGTCGATCGGGGCGGGGTAGTCGACATCGGTCGGGAACGGGTTCTGGTAGCCGGTCGGGAGGCTGCCGGTGCTCAGCCGCCCGGGATCGTCCGGCGGGCGGAAGCCGGCGGCGACGAACCGCTGGACCGCCTCGGCCGAGCCCAGCTGGGCGGCCAGCGCGTCGGCGACGCCGGCCAGCCGGTCATCCAGCGATCTGGACACCACCATCGGGTAGTCGGCCTCGATGTTCGCGTCGTAGGTGCCGATCGGGACCACCGGCACGGCCGGGCCGGCCCGATGGTACGCGACCAGCCGCTGCTCGGTGATCGGGAAGCCGCCGACCTCGGCGCCGGCCCGGGCCGGAGTGCTGCCGGCCATCCGGTCCAGCAGCTGCTCGACGTCGGCGGTGGTCGTGGCGACCTTGTTCCGGTAGTTGATCAGGACCAGGAACTGCCTGCCCTCGTCGCCCTCCACCCACTTGCGCAGCGCCTCCTGCAGCGTGACCTGGGCCAGGGCGCCGACCGTGGTGCGGTAGTCCGGCATGCTCATCCGCGGTATGTCGCCGCTGTCGACCCCGTTGTAGATCAGGATCCAGACCGGGTAGCCGGTCAGCGACTCGGCCACCTGCTCGGGCATGGCGATCACCACCGGGGTCCGGGCGATCGAGGTCCCGGCGTCCGGGAAGTCGTGGCCGCCGGCCGATCCGGCCAGCCGGAGAGACAGTGTGGACGGTGGGATCCAGACATCGGCCGGCGGGGCGCCGCCGTCCTGGGCCAGGGTGCCGGCGGTCGCGGACGGTCCGTGCGGGTCGACGGTCACCTGCGGGCAGGCTCCGGCCACGAGCGGGCCGGCCAGCTCCTGGACCAGCGTGGCGATGTCCGGCGACACCGCCACCGACAGCGCCGGTGGGCACCCCTGCGCCGGTGGGGTGGGTGAGGTCTGCCCAGCCTCGGACCGGTTGCTCAGCCCCGGCGGAGCGGCCGGTGAGGGAGTCGGGCTCAGCAGCACCGGGCGGTCCGGGTCGAGATCGCCACTGCCGCGGGCCGGCGACGGGTCGCTGTCCCAGGGGGCGGCGATCCCGAGCAGGCTCAGCAGTAGCACTGCGCCGAGGGCGGCAACGACCGGGAACACCGCTCGCCGCCCGCCGGCGCGGGCGGCCGCGCCCCACCGGGGTCGGCGCCGCCACCAGGGAGTGGCAGAGACCGCCCGGGTGAGCGCGTCCTGCAGCCGCGCGTACGGGGGTGCGGCGGGCTCGGGACCGGGTTCGGGTCCGGTCGGGTCGGGCGGGGCCGGTTCGGGGCGGGCCATGGCGCTCCTCAGGGGTCGGTCGGGGTGGACGGGACCGGCGCACCGGTGCGTCCGGAGCCGGTCGCGGGCGCCGGGCGGGGGAGTGCGAGCGCCGCGGCCAGCCGCAGGTATGCCTCCCGGGTCGCGGTCCGGAGCCGGGTCAGATCCAGCTGATCCACCGGGTCCACGGCCGGATCGGGGGGGATGGGGACGATCTGGGCCGCTTGCGGGCTGAGGTCCTCGCTCAGCTCACGCAACACCCGACGATACTGCTTGCCGGTGCGGCACACCACCGCGACTACCGCGTCGGTGGTCAGAGCCGGGTGGACCTGATGGACCCGGTCCAGGACCAGCCGGGTGGCGCTGGCACCGCGTCGCTCCGCCCCGGTGACCACCACCACCCGGGTGCTGGCGGCCAGCGCCCGCGGCGTCTCCTCGCCGAGGTGGGCACCGAGGTCGACGACCGTGAACGCGTGCTCCCGGCGGACCTCGGCGATCGTCACCTCACTGGCCGGGCCGGTGGCGCCACCCAGCAGCGCGGTGTGGTCGTCGCGCACCGTTGCCAGCGTCCGGGCCAGGCCGGCTGCGGTGGTGCTGGCGCCCAGCCCGGGCCCCCCGGCGACGACCGCCACCACCTGCGGCGCCGGCTGCGGTGTGCGGGCCAGTGTGATCATCCGGTTCATCTGCGCGCGGTCGGACGATCCGGCGATGAACAGGCTGGCGCCGTACGCGCGCACCGCGTGGTGCGGGTCCGGCGGCGACGGGTGGTGCGGGGGGCCCGCCGGGCCCGGTGAGCCGGCCGGCTGGACGCCCGGGAGGGCGGTCGGCATCCCTTGGTCCGGCCGTCGGTCTACCCCGGACGGTGTGGCTGGGACCGCGGCCTGTCCCCGGACCGGGGACGGGCCGGTGAGCGCGGGCGGCACCGGTGCCTGCCCCCGCACCGGTGCGGGTTCGGCCGGCGGGGCCGGGATCTTGGCCTGCCCGCGGGCCGGGGAGGGTCCGGCGAGTGCGGCGGGCACCTGCGCCAGCCCGCGCACCGGAGCCGGCACAGGTGCCGGGTGCCGGGCCGGGGCGGCGGAGGTCGGTGCGACCGGTGCCGATGCCACCGATGCGATGGCGGGCCGGTCTGGTGTGGTGGGAGCTGCCGGTACGTCGGGGAGGCTTGCGGTCGGGGATGGGGCCGTCCGCAGTGGGGCCGGATACCCCGCCGCGGCCGGTGCGTAGCCGCTGAGGAACCCGCCCAACGGCAGGGTCGCCGCCAGCCCCGGCAGCTGGCGGCCCTCCAGCTGGTCCACGTTCGCTCCGGTCGCCGCCAGCCGGCCGGTAAGCTCCTGGACCGCCGTCGCCAGCACTCGGCGGTCCGGAGCCGCCAGCCGGACCAGCAGCTCGACCGCCATCACCTCCTCGCCGGCCCCGAGCGCGCCGTGCGCGGAGCGCAGCCGTCGCCGGTGCACGGCCATCGAGACGGTGCCCGGGCACCCGGCCCCGAGCAGCGCCTCGAACAGCCCTCGATCCGGCGGCGACGGCACGCCGGGCCAGGACCGGATCGCCAGGCTCCGCTGCGGCACTGATCCGGTCCACCAGGTGTCCCACTGCTCGGTGCCGGCCGGACCGGTGCCGGGCGGGGCAGCGGCCAGCGCCATACCGGTCAGTGTGTGCAGCGCCGCGACCAGCCCCGGTCGGTCCAGCGGCACCGCCGTACGGCCGGTCGGTCGCAGCCGCCGTTGCACCCGGCGGACCGCGCTCAGCAGCGCGTGGTGGAGCTCTGTGGTGGCGAACCCGGGTTCCCACCGGACCTGCACCGCCAGCCAGCTCCACACCGGACCGCCGCCCGGGCCGCCGGCCGCGGCGGTGTGCGCCAGCAGCTGCACCGTGACCGCCGGGGCGTCCGGTCCGGGCGGGGGAGCGAGCACGACCGGAAGCAGTGACAGGTCAGCGGGTGCCCCGGCCGGGTCGAGCGCCAGCACCGCCGTACAGCCGTGCCGGTGGGAGACCACCGCCAGCTGGTTGGCGTCGTCCGCCACCTCGTCGACGGTCGCGGTGCCGTCCGCGGCGGCCAGCAGCGCCAGCTCCGGCTCGTCGGAGCGGGTCGGTACGGCGGCGACCCGCTGCTCCCGGATCAGCTGACGCAGCCAGAGCAGCCCCCACTCGTGCGCCCAGCGCCCCCGCGGGCGCCAGCCGGTCACGGTGACCACCGCGGCGGCGGCGATCCCGAGCACCAGCCCGGCACCGGCCGGCCGGCCGATCGCGACCAGCGCCAGCACCAGCGCACCCTGCCAGCACACGAGCAACCCGACCGGGATACCGGCCACCTGCCCGGGTGGGCGCGGTGGCCACGGCAGGATGGCGGGCAGGTGGTCCGGCCGGGTCATGCCGCTCCCGGCGTCTCATGCTGGGCCGGTGACGGCTCCGGACGCGGGGTTCGGCCGGCCGGCCGGTTCGGCGCCGGTGGTCGCGACCCGGCTCCCGGGACACTGGTCGGGCCGCCGGTGACGCCGCTGCCGCGGAGGTCGACGGGGGGTCCGGTGCGGGTAGCCGGGCCGGGCGGGCTTGGGCGCAGCCGCGGCGTGGCCGCGCGCGGCAGCGGCTGGGTGTCCGG
>WHTQ01000077.1 GCA_009377645.1 Micromonosporaceae bacterium
GCCCAGCCCGTACACCAGCGCCAGCGCCAGCGCCGAGACCAGGGTGAGCGCGGTGATGAACACCCACTGGACCATGGCGGTGCGGACCCCGATGTCGCGCACCCGGCTGGCCCGCCCGTCGAACTCGGCGGCCTCGTCGGCTGGCCGGCCGAACAGCTTCACCAGGGTCGCGCCGGGGGCCGAGAACCGTTCGGTCATCTGGGTGGTCATGGCGGAGTTGTGCCGGGCCGCCTCCCGCTCCAGCGCGGCCAGCCGGCGCCCCATGAACCGGGCCGGCACCACGAACACCGGCAGCAGCACCAGCGCCAGCAGCGTCACCTGCCAGGACAGCGCCAGCATCACCACGAGCGTGAGCGCCAGCGCGACCAGGTTGCTGACCACCCCGGACAGGGTCTCGCTGAACGCCCGCTGGGCCGCGATCACGTCGTTGTTCAGCCGGCTGACCAGCGCCCCGGTCCGGGTCCGGGTGAAGAACGCCACCGGCATCCGCTGCACGTGGGCGAACACCGCGTTGCGCAGCTGCAGGATCAGGCCCTCGCCGATCCGGGCCGACAGCCACCGGGTCACCAGCCCCAGCCCGGCCTCGCCGACCGCGATCACCGCGATCAGCACCGCCAGCCGGATCACCCGGCTGGTGTCCTGCCCACCCACGATCTCGTTCACCACCCGGCCGGCCAGCAGCGGCGTGGCGACCGCCAGCCCGGCGGTGACCACGCTGGCCGCCAGGAAGATGGTCAGGTCGCGCCGGTGCGGGCCGGCGAACCGGGCGATCCGGCGCAGGATCGCGACCGAGAACTTCCGCCGGTCCTCCTCCTGGTTCATCGCGTGGTAGAGCGACGTCCACGCGGCGACTTCCATGCTCATGGGGTGCCCCCCTCCTCCGACCCGGCAGGAGCCACCGTACGACCTCAACCCGACTTCAACGCAACCGGGTTTGCCGAGCGGCCACCCGCGGGCTGAGCGGGAGATAGTGGTGAGGGAGATGGTGGTACGGGCAGCGTGCAAAACTAGACAACCATGAGCGACCCACGTGAGAGCCAGTCGATCTTCACACGCGGTGCCGTCGACCTGAGCGGGCTCGGGCGGGTGGCGTCCGCCCCCGCGGCCGGCCAGGCGGCCGGCCCGCCGCCGGAGGCCGCGCCCGGCGGCATGGCCCCGGCGGCGGGCCCGGGATCGGGCGGTGTGATCCACATCGACGTGACCGAGGCCACCTTCCAGACCGAGGTGCTGGAGCGATCGCTCACCACTCCGGTGGTGATCGACTTCTGGGCGGACTGGTGCGGCCCTTGCAAGCAGCTCTCGCCGGTGCTGGAGAAGCTGGCGGTCGAGTACGCCGGGGCGTGGGTGCTCGCCAAGATCGACGTCGACGCGAACCCGCGGCTGGCGCAGATGTTCCGGGTGCAGGGCATCCCGATGGTGTTCGCGGTGGTGGGCGGCCAACCGGTGAACGCGTTCACCGGGGTGCTGCCGGAGGCGGAGGTGCGGCAGTTCCTGGAGCAGGTGCTGCAGTCGGCCGGGGTGGCGGCCCCGGTGGTCGAGGACCCCCAGCTGGCCGAGGCGGACCAGGCGCTGATCAGCGGAGACCTGGACACCGCCGAACGCGCGTACCAGAAGATCCTCTCGGAAGCCCCGGGCGACCCGGCCGCCGAGGCCGGCATGGCGCACGTGGCGCTGGCCCGCCGGGCCGACGGGGTGGACCCGGCGGCCGCCCTGGCCGCCGCCCGGAGCGCCCCGGACGACCTGGCCGGGCAGCTGCTGGCGGCCGACGTGGAGGTGCTCACCGGCCAGGCCGAGCGGGCCTACCAGCGGCTGGTCGAGCTGGTGCGTCGCAGCGCGCCGGACGACCGGAAGCGGGTACGCGAGCACCTGGTGTCGCTGTTCGCGGTGGCCGGCCCGGACGACCCGGCGGTGGCCGCCGCCCGCCGGGCGCTGGCCAGCGCGCTGTTCTAGCGTCGGGTCCCCTCATGACCCGCCGGATCGCCGCCGCCCGCCAGATCGCCGTCCTCGACGCACCGTCGAACCTCGGCCTGCGACCACCCTCCCCGACCACGGTGCCGGGCTGCGCGAAGGCGCCCGGGGCGCTGCGCGACCACCGGCTGCTGGCCCGGCTGGGCGCCCGGGACGCCGGCTGCCTGACCCCACCGCGCTACGACCCGGGCGGCTGGCGGCCCGGGGACGGGGTCTGCCAGGCCAGCCAGGTGGCCGGGTACGCGATCCGGCTGGCCGATCGGATCGGGGCGATCCTGGACGAGGGCGAGTTCCCGCTGGTGCTGGGCGGGGACTGTTCGATCCTGCTCGGCGCGGCGGTGGCGGCCAGCCGGTGGGCCGGGCCGGTTGGCGGCCGGCCCGGGCTGGTGTTCGTGGACGGGCACTCCGACTTCCGGCACCCCGGCAACGCGCCGTACGTGGGGGCGGCGGCCGGGGAGGACCTGGCGCTGGTCACCGGCCGCGGGCAGGTGGAGCTGGCCGGGATCGAGAACCGTCGACCGTACCTGCGCGACGGCGACGTGGTGGTGCTCGGCATCCGCGGCCACGACGAGTACCGGATGGACCTGCAGGCGGCCGGCATCGCGGTGCGCCCGGTGCCGGAGCTGCGCGCCGAGGGCCCGGCCCGTAGCGCGCAATGGGCACAGGAGCGGCTGGCCGACTGCGCCGGCTACTGGCTGCACGTGGACGTGGACGTGCTGGACCCGGCGGTGATGCCGGCGGTGGACGCGCCGGACGACGGCGGGATCGCGCACCGGGAGCTGGAGCAGCTGATCGCCGGGCTGGTCGACGACGACGCCTGCCTGGGGCTGGAGCTGACCGTGTTCGACCCGGACCAGGACCCGGACGGCGGCTACGCCGCCGAGATCGTCGACACGCTGGTCACCGGGCTGGCCCCGGTGGCGTACCCGCCCGCCGTGGCCGAGCCCGCCGGCTAGCGGCCACTGAACATCGGCGTTCAGGGCAGCGCGGTTGACGCGCAGCTTGCCCAGGGCCAGGTCGGCCGGCCGGGACCTGCTTGACGTCGGCACGCCACGACGTTGCCGTGACCCCTGCCATTCACGCGGCGGCCCGCGCGGTCGGGCGCCTGTGGCCTGCGTCATAGATCATCTACTTGCGGCCGTGTGTTAGACAGTGGTTGCCGTCGCCAACGGTGACTTAGGACATTGATATTCGTAGCAAGCGACACACTGGACCGATACCGATACAGTCCACCGGGGAGGGCCTAAGTGAGGGAAAGGGAGTTGGGGGACTCCATGCGTGCACTCAGAGGCACCGCTGGCGGCGGCCGTTATCCCGTTGCAGAAGAGGTGGAGGATTGGCTCGGCGATCCCGAGGTAGCCGCGAACACCGTGTCGTTCTCGCGGGCACTGGAGCTGGACGAGCGCGAGGTCCTGCCGGATGAGGCGATCGCGCGGCTGCGCCAGTTCGGATTTCGCCGATATTTCGTCCCGGTGACACACGGGGGGAACCTCCGGTCCTGTGAGGAGCTCGCCATGATGGCGCGCGTGGTCGCCCGGCGGGACATGAATGTGGCGGTGAGCGAGAGCACGCAGCTCTGGCTGATGCTGGTGTGGATCGGTGGCAACCCGGGGCAATGCCGGGAAATCGCGGACGCCGCGCTGCGCGGGGAGGTCGTCCCGTGCCTCGCATACTCCGAGGCGGAGCACGGCGCCGACCTGGTCGCGAACGACTTCGTGGCAGTTCCGGGTGACGGCGACTATGTCCTGTCCGGGACGAAGTGGCCCATCAACCGGGCGGTGACCTCCACCCATCTGGTCCTCCTGGCCCGCACCCACGCGGACGGCGCCGCCGACGGCGTCCCCCCGGCAAGGACGCAGTCGCTGTTCCTCGTGGATAAGGAGCGCGTCTCGTCCGGCGAGGTCAGTGGGCTGCCCCGGGTGCCCACGTACGGACTGCGCGGGTGCGACATCAGCGGCGTCCGGTTCCGGGAGGCGCGGGTCCCGAGCGCGGCCCGGCTGGGGGCCGATGGAGAGGGGCTTGAGCTGGCCCTGCGCGGGCTGCTGCTGACCCGCACCCTGTGCACCGCGCTGTCGCTGGGCGTGGGAGACACCATGCTGCGGGTGGTGAGCGGCTTCCTCGCCCGCCGCATGCTGTACGGCGGCCCGACCAGCGAGATTCCCTACGTCACCGAGTCGCTCGCCGGCGCCTATCTCAACCTGCTGATCGCGGAATGCGAGAGCATCGTGGCCACCCGTGGGCTGCACCTGTACGCCGACGAGTTCAGCAGCTGGGCCAACCTCGCGAAGGTCGGGGTCGCCCGGCTGGTCGACTACGGCGGCACGGTGCTGGCCCGCACCCTGGGCGCCCGCTACTACCTGCGCGCCGAGGAACACCAGGGAATCTTCCAGAAGATGCTCCGGGACGGCGCCATCGTGTCTGTCTTCGACGGCAGCGAGCCGGTGTGCTTGGACAGCATTGCGCTCCAGCTGGCCAGCATGGCCAAGGCGCGGCGCCGGCCGCGGGACGACGACTGGCGCGCTCTCTACGATCTTCGGGAGCCGCTGCCTGACTTCGATCCCACCAGGGTCGAGGTGTTCGGCCGCGGCCGGGACGCGACCTTCGCGAGCCTGCCCGCCCTCCGGGCCCGCCTGGAGGGTTTGGCTCCGTCCCCGGAGTGTGGCGACGAGCGGCTTGCGGCGCTGCGGGGGCTGGCGGCGCGGCTGCAGCGGGACGTCGACAGCCTCTTCGCACGGGCCGGAGAGGCGCGACGGGCGCCGGACGGGGCTGCCGGACCCGCCCGGGCCCCTTCCTCCACCATGGCCACCTCAACCACCTGGGCCACGTCGTCCACCAAGACCACCTCGCCGCGACTCATCCGGCTCGCCGAGGAATGTTGTGACCTGCATGCCAAGGTGGCGTGCCTGGGGATGTGGCTGTTCAATCGCGACCACCTCGATGTCTTCTTCGCTGGCGGCGAGTGGTTGGAGGCCGCCCTAGGGCGCCCGAGCGGGCATCGGTTCGACGTCGGCGACCTCTCGCCGCCGGCCGCGTCCCGCCTCGTCGCCCGGCTGGACGCGCAACGCGACAATCGGGAGTTCTTCTCGATCGTCCCTATACGACAAGCGGCACCTGGCAGCCGCGAGCGACGTCTCGTTCCGGAACCCGTGTAAGACCAACCGAGGAACTGATACTGCGATGACTGAGTCACCAACAATTTCGGTCGAGGACATCCGAGACGTCCTGATCAGGTCGATCAGCGCAGAGTTGGGGATACCTCCCTCTGAGCTGGCCACCGACCGGCCCTTCGCGGAACACGGTGTGGACTCGCTAGCCGCGCTGTCGGTCGCGATGGAGCTCGAAGACGCGTGTGGTCTGACCGACCTTCCCGCCACGTTGCTGTGGGACTACCCGACGGTGGACGTGCTCGCCCCGGCACTGCGCCACCTGGCGGACGGCCGGCCGATGCCCGCCGGGGAGGGTGAGTGATGGAGCCGCTGGCGTCGACCCTCGTCCAGACGCGCGCCGCCCGGGTGGTGCCTGCCTCCTCGCAACAGGTCGGGCTCTGGTTCATCCACCAGGCCGACCCCTCGTGCGCCGCCTATCACCTGCTGTTCGCCGCCGAGGTGGTGGCCGGCCCGGAGGTCGGCGACCGGGTCCGGGAGGTGCTGACCGACCTCGTACGCGAGCATGAGGCGCTCCGGGTCTGCTTCCGCCCGGGCCAGGACGGCCCGGTCCAGTACGTCGAGCACGCGGTCCCGCTCGACCTCCGGCACCGCGACGCCAGGCACCTCGACCCGGACGCGCTGCGGCGGCAGGTCCGGGCCGACAGCCGCGCGCCGTTCGACCTGACGGCAGCGCCGCTGTGGCGGATCCACCTCTACCGCACCGGCGAGGAGTCGTGGGTCGTCGCGTTCGTGGCGCATCACATCGCCGTTGACTTCTGGTCGCTCGCGATGCTCCTCGCCGAGGTGCGAAGCCGCCTCAACGGTACCGCCAGCCTATTCCCGCTCGACGGCAGCGCCTTCGCCGACCATGCCCGGAACCAGTCCGCCTACCTGGCGTCCGGGGCCGCGAGCGGGCTGCTCGCCGCCGAGGCCGAGCGGCTGGCGGAGGCACCGTCCAGCATCGACCTGTGCGGTGACCGTCCCCGGCCGCCGGTGCCGTCGCACGAGGGCGGGTCGGTGCCGTTCACCCTGTCCCCGGCGGTCAGCGACGGGGTGCGGGTACTGGCGCGCGAGACCGCCAGCACCCGCTACATGACCCTGCTGGCCGCCTACAACGTGATGCTGAGCCGGTTGAGCGGGCAGCCGGAGGTGCTGGTGGGCACCCCCACCTCCGGCCGCCTGCAGCGGCGGCTCCGGCATGCCCTCGGTAACTTCGTCAATACGGTGGTGGTTCGGGGGCACGTGGACGAGGCCTCGACCTACCGGGAGCTGCTGGCCGCGACCCGGGAGCGGGTGGTCGCGGCCATGCGCGGCCAGGAGCTCCCGTTCCCGTGGCTGGTGCGGATGCTGGCGCCGCAGCGGGATCCGAGCCGGACCCCGCTGTTCCAGGCCGGCTTCGCCTGGGACCGGCTCCCGTTCCTGGCGAACATGGGGCAGTTCTTCCTGCTCGAACCCGACCCGAGCACCGCCGTGACCGTTGCCGGCGCTCGCCTCCGGCCGTACCCGGTGCCGCAGCAGGAGGGCCAGACCGACCTGTGGGCCGAGATGGGCGGGGAGCGGGACGGTGGCTACGTCGGCGTCCTCCGGTACAACACCGACATCTTCACGGAGGGCACCGCGCGCGGGCTGGCCGCGACCTTCGTGGCCACAGTGGAGGCCTTGGTCGGGCGGCCGGACGTGCCGATGCGCCAGCTCTCTCGGTGCGATCGTCAGCAGGCCGCCGCGCTCGACCGGTGGGGCCACGGTCCGGTGCGCGAGCTCCCCGACACGACCCTGCCCGCGCTCATCCGAGCCCAGGCCGGGCGGACCCCCGACGCCACCGCGCTCGTCGCGGACGGCGAGCAGTGGTCCTATGCCCGGCTGCAGCGGGCGGTGGACGCCGTGGCGGCGGCGGTGCGGACGGCGGGAGCCGGCCCGGGCGCCTGCGTCGCGGTGCTGGCCGAGCGCGGCGCACCGCTGGTGGCGGCGCTCCTCGGGGTTCTGGAGGCCGGTGCGGCCTATGTGCCGCTGGACCCGCAGCTGCCGGCGGCGCGCCTCGGGTACATGGCCGCCGACTCAGGCGCCAGGCTGCTGCTCACCCAGGAGCGGCTGCGGGCGCACTGGCCGGCGGAGATTCCCGCCTGCCGCCTCGACGACGTGCTGGCGGACGGAGCAGGGTTGAGCGGGCACGGCACCGTGCGAGAGCCGGCCGCCGCCGGCGCCCACCCGGCCGCCTCGACGGACCTGGCGTACGTGCTTTACACCTCCGGCTCGACCGGCCGCCCGAAGGGTGTCGCGGTCCCTCACCGGGCGTTGATCAATCTGCTGCTGTCGATGCGAGCGGAGACCGGGTTCTCGCCGTCGGACGGCCTGCTCGCCGTCACGACCGTCTCTTTTGACATCGCGGCCCTGGAGCTGTTCCTGCCGCTGGTGGCGGGCGGGCGCGTCATCATGTGGGACGGCGCCGCCGCCGACGGCGCGGCGCTGGCGGCCCGCATCGCGGAGTCCGGCGCGACCTGGATCCAGGCCACCCCCACCTCGTGGCGGATGCTCCGCGACGCCGGCTGGGACGGCAGCCCCCGGCTGCACGTGCTGTGCGGCGGGGAGGAGCTGCCGGCGGAGCTGGCCGACTTCCTGGCTCCGCGGGTGGCCAGCCTCCGCAACGTGTACGGGCCGACTGAGACCACGGTGTGGTCGACCGCCGGCGTGGTGCGGCCGTCCGCGGGAGTCGATCTCGGTTCGCCGCTGGCGAACACCCAGCTGCTGGTGCTGGACGGGTCCGGCCGGCGGGTGGAGCCGGGATTTCCGGGCGAGCTCCACATCGGTGGCGCGGGGCTGGCCGACGGCTACTGGCGGCGGCAGGAACTCACCGCAGAGCGGTTCGTTACCGGGCTGCCGGCCGCTCCCGATCGCCGGCTGTACCGCACCGGCGACCGGGTCAGGTGGACCAGCGACGGCCGGCTGCTCTACCACGGCCGGCTGGACAGCCAGGTCAAGCTCCGTGGTCACCGGATCGAGCTCGGCGAGGTCGAGGCCACGTTCCAGGCGATGGACGGGGTCGCGGCGGCGGTGGCCGTGGTCCGGGACGACCGGTTGGTCGCCTACCTGGTGGCTGAGCCCGGCGTCACGTTGGCGCCGTCGGCGCTCCGGACCTCCGCGGCCCTCACCCTGCCGCAGTACCTGGTCCCGAACCTCGTGATCATCCTCCCGGAACTACCCCGGACGGCCAACCACAAGATCGACCGGAGCCGGCTGCCCGCCCCGTCGCCCGAGACGGACGTGCCGTTCACTCAGCCGCGGGACGCCGTGGAGATCACGCTGGCGCGGGTGTGGGGCGAGCTGCTGGGCCTGCCGCAGGTGAGCATCCACGCCAACTTCTTCGAGCTCGGTGGCCATTCGTTGCTCGCCGTCCAACTCGCCGCCGCAGTCCGCGCCGAATGGGGGCGCGAGCTCCCGGTCTCCACGCTGCTGACGCACGGCACCATCGCCGAGCTCGCCGCCGTTATCCGCCGTGATGAGCAGGACACGGTACGGGGGCCGCTGGTGACCCTGCGCCGGGGGGACACCGCTCGGCGGCCGCTGTTCCTGTTCCATCCGTTCGGCGGCACCATCTTCTGCTACCTGGAGCTGGCGAAGCACCTCCCTCCCGGGCGGGCGATCCACGCCCTGGAAGCTCCCGGCCTGGACCGCGCGGGCGACGCCGAGGTGTCCGTCGAGGAGATGGCCACCCGATATCTGGCGCACCTCCGGGAGGCACAGCCGCACGGCCCGTACGCGCTGGGCGGATGGTGTTTCGGCGGCGTCATCGCGTTCGAGGCGGCCGGGCAGCTGCACGCCCTGGGCGAGGAGACCGACCTCATCGCGGCGATCGACACGCGCGCCCCGGTTCCGGCCAACGTCCCGGAGGGTGCGGACGACGCGACACTGCTCTCGTGGTTCGCCCGGGATCTCGCCGTCCCGTTCGGGACGACCCTCGACGTGCCCGCCGAGGAGCTGCGGTCGCTGGGCACCGACGACGCATTCGACCAGATCCTGGCGCGCGCCGCAGCCATCGGCGTGTTGCCGGGGGATTCCGACCGGGCCCAGCTGCTGCGCTATTTCGAGGCCTACCTCGCGAACGGGATCGCCCTACAGACCTACTTTCCCGACCCGACCGCGCTCGACCTGCTACTGCTGCGCGCGACGGACGAGCCGGCCGACCACGGCCCGGCACTCGGATGGGAGCCCCTCATCCGGGGCTCGCTGGAGGTCGTCGACGTTCCAGGAGACCACAACTCGGTGATGTATCCGCCGCACGCCGCCACGGTCGCCGCGGCGATCGCGCAATGGATGGGAGAGCACCCACGATGATCCGTGCCGAATACCGGTTCCACCTACCGGTACCACCGGAGCAGGGGTTCGACGTGCTGTCCGACCCGACCCGGGATCCGGAGTGGCAGTCCGCCTGCGCGCATACCCGGCTGCTGGACGGCGCGGTCGGCGCCGGCTGCCGCTACGAGATCGCCTTCCAGATCCTCGGCCGGCGGCTGGACTTCACCGTCGAGATCACCGACTTCATACCCGGGCGGCATTCCCGGTTCGTCACAGTGGAGGGCCCGTTCCGGTACGTCGGGAGCTACCACTACCACCGGCGAGCGGACGGGACCACCGACGTCCAGTGGACGTTCGACGTGGACCCCGGCGATTACTTCGGAATCCTCCCGGAGGTACTCCTGAAGAAAGTGCTGATCAACCAGGTCAAGAAGGATTCCAGCAGTCTGAGCAAGCAGTTGGCAGCCGCGCCGCCGCCATCCTGACCCCGTCCACCCACGACTCGTCGCAGCCGGCCGTACGGGTCGTTCATCTGGCCAATCTGGAGGAATGGTATGCCTAGTTGGGCAACCGTAGTCGCCCGTCACCGCTGGCGGATCATCGTAGGCGCCGTGCTCTTCATGGCGATCGCCGGCGCTCTCGGCGCCAACGTGGCCGAGCACCTGCGCTCGGGCGGGTACGTCGATCAGGAATCCTCGTCCGCCCGGGCCGACCGTGAGCTCGCGGAACGGTTCGGCGCCGGATCCCCGAACCTGGTGCTGCTGGCCGACGCCGGCGACTCGGTCGACACGGACACCGCCCGGGCGGCCGGGGTGGAGCTCACTGCCCGGCTGCGCGCCGAGCCGCACGTGGAGTACGTGCGGTCCTACTGGGACACGGAGGGCAACCCCGAGCTCCGGAACGAGCGGGGTGACAAGGCGCTCCTGCTGGTCCGGCTGAGCGGGGACGAGACCGAGGCGAAGGAGCGGGCGGAGGCGCTGCGCCCGCGGTTCGCGACCGACACCGGGCCGCTCACGGTCACGGTGGGCGGGCAGGCGCAGGTCGACAACGAGGTTGACGACCAGTCCGCCGAGGACCTGCTGCTCGCCGAGGTCCTGATCGCGCCGATCACGCTGCTGATCCTGCTGTGGGTGTTCCGCAGCGTCATCGCGGCCCTCCTCCCGCTGCTCGTCGCCGGGTTCGCGGTGGTCGGGACGCAGTTCGTGCTGCTGCTGCTCACGAATGTCACGGACGTCTCCATCTTCGCCCTCAACGTCGCCACCGGCCTGGGGCTCGGCCTCGCCATCGACTACAGCCTCCTGGTGGTGAGCCGGTTCCGGGAGGCGTTGCAGCAATCAAACGACGTGGACCGCGCCCTCGCGGTGACCATCTCGACCGCCGGGCGGACGATCATCTTCTCCTCGATCACGGTGATCTGCTCCCTGGCCGGCTTGATGGCGTTCAACACATTCTTCCTCCGCTCACTCGGCTACGCCGGCATCGCGGTGACCGCGCTCTGCGGCGCGGCGGCCATCATCGCCCTGCCCGCCGTGCTGGCGGCACTGGGCCACCGCGTGAACAAGTGGCGGGTGCCGTCCCTGCGCCGCCGCCGCTCCGGTGCCGAACCGGCCTCGGGCGGGTTCTGGCAGGCCTGGGTGACCCGAGTGATGCGCCGTCCTGGCTGGTACGCGGCGGGTGCCCTGGTGCTGATCCTGTTCCTGGCCGCGCCCGTGCTCTCCATCAACTTCAGCCTGGCCGACGATCGTGCGTTGCCGCGCGACGCGCCGGCCAGCCAGGTGTCCCAGGCGATCCGGGACGAATTCCCGGTCCAGCAGGTCAACAGCTTGACGGTCGTGGCGCACGGGGAGGACGGCGCCGCGCCGGAGCTGGTCTCACGGTACGCGACCGCGCTCTCCCAGCTGCCCGGGGTGACCCGGGTCGACGGCCTGACCGGCAGCTACGCCGAGGGCGCGCAGGTCGGCCCCGCCACCGCCGAGTCCCCCCGGTTCGCGGCGCAGGTCGGGGACGGCTCCTATCTCACCGCGCTGGTGGAGCCCGACCCGCTCACACCGGCCAGCCGGGATCTGGTGGCCGACGTGCGGGCGCTGGACGCGCCGTTCGCCACCGACGTCTCCGGCGCCGGGGCGGTGTTCGCGGACACGCTGGCCGGCCAGCGCAACGGGCTGCCGTGGGCGCTCGGCATCATGGTGCTCGCCACCCTCATCATGCTCACCTGGATGACCGGAAGCTTCGTTGTGCCGGTCAAGGCGGTCCTACTCAACATCCTCAGCTTGGCAGCCGCGTTCGGCATCGTGGTGTGGGTCTTCCAGGAGGGCCACCTGCGCTGGCTGGTCGGCGACTTCCAGGTGACCGGCTTCGTGGTGTCGAACATGCCGCTGTTGCTGCTCTGTGTCGCGTTCGGGCTCTCGATGGACTACGAGGTCTTCCTGCTGTCGAGGATCAAGGAGGAGTACGACGCGTCCGGCGACAACCGGCGCGCGGTGGCGGTGGGCATCGCGCGCACCGGCCGGATCGTGACTGCGGCCGCGCTGCTGATGACGGTCGTGTTCCTGTCGTTCGTGACCTCGGGCGTCGTCTACCTCAAGCTGATCGGGCTCGGCACCGCGATGGCGATCCTCATCGACGCGGTCCTGATCCGCGCGGTGCTGCTACCGGCGCTCATGATCCTCATGGGTCGGGCCAACTGGTGGGCGCCCCGCGCCGTCCAGCGTCTGGTCGGGTCGACTGGGCTCCGGGAGCGGGAGCTCGCCGGCGCGGGGCGGGATCAGCCGTGACCGACGCGAGCCTGGCCGCGGCGGCGGGTCCGGACTGCGCCTGTCGCCGGGACCCCGGCGACGGGCGCCGGCGGGTGGTCGTCACCGGTCTCGGCGCCACCACCCCGCTGGGCGGCGACGTCACCAGCACCTGGCAGGCCATGCTGCGGGGGGACAATGGGATCCGGCGGCTGTCCGAGCCGTGGGTGGACCAGGTGCCGATCCCGCTCGGCGCGCCGGTGCTCCGCGAGCCTGGTCCCGGCCTGAGCCCCGTCCAGCGACGGCGGATCGACCGCTGCGGCCAGCTCGCCGTCACGGCCGCCCAGGAGGCCTGGAGCGACGCGGGGTTCGACGGCACGGCAGTGGCCCCGGACCGCACCGGGGTTGCCATCTCGACCGCAATGGGTGGCATCTCCACGCTGATCGGCGGCTATGAGACGTGGAAGGCACGCGGCTGGCGCCGGATCCACCCGGCGGCGATCCCGATGGCGATGGCCAACGCCCCGGCGGCCGTCGTCGGCTTGCTCCTCGGCGCGCGCGCCGGCATCCACGCCATGGTGAGCGCCTGCGCCTCCGGGGCACACGCGATCGCGACCGCGGCCGACATGATTCGCGCCGGACACGCGGACGTGGTGGTGACGGGTGGCGCGGACGCGCCGCTGCACCCGCTCGTGCTGAGCGGCTTCGCCACGATGCGGGCGCTGTCGCAGCGGGTGAGCGAGCCGGCGGCGGCGTCCCGGCCGTACGACGCCGGGCGCGACGGCTTCGTTCTCGGCGAGGGCGCCGGCGTGCTCGTGCTGGAGGCCGAGGAGCATGCCAGCCGTCGCGGCGCCCGGGTCTACGCCGAGCTCGCCGGGGTGGGGATCACCTCGGACGCGTACCACCTGGCCCACCCCGAACCCACCGGCGTGGTCAACGCCACCGCGATCCGGACGTCGCTCGCCGCCGCCGGGGTCACCGCCGCCGAGGTGGAGCACGTCAACGCGAACGCGACCTCGACCGTGCCGGGGGACGCGGCGGAGGCGCGGGCGTTGGCGTCGGTCTTCGGGGAAGCCGCGGGCGGGCCGGCGGTCTCGGCGAACAAGTCGATGACCGGGCACACGCTCGGCGCTGCGGGCGCGATCGAGTCCATCGCCACCGTCCTGGCAATCCGGGACGGAGTCGCCCCTGCCACCGCCAACTTCGCGCGCCCGGACCGGGACGTCGCCATCGACGTGGTGCACGGCGCGCCCCGCCCGCTTGGCGGGAGCGAGATCGTCGCATTGAAGAACTCCACCGGCTTCGGCGGGCACAATGTCGCCATCACGTTCCGCGGGCGCCCCATGGCCGCTCGGGCGCGCGACGACGGCGCCGGTGGGGGAGGGGTTGATCCGGCAGCCGGGCGCTAGGTCTCCTAGTCCCGGTCAGCCGGCGAGGTCGCGCAGGAACCGCTCGGCCAGCGGGACCGCGGTGCCGGAGCCGCCGCCGCCGTCTTCGACGAAGATCGCGAACGCCAGATCGTCCTGCCAGCCGACGAACCAGGCGTGCGCCACGTCCTCGCCGGCCTCCGCCGTACCGGTCTTGCCGTAGACGTCCCCGCCCGGCACGCCCTGCAGCGCCGAGCCGGTGCCGTCGGTGACCACCGCGCGCAGCGCCTCCCGCAGGTCGGCCACGGCCGCCTCGGCCAGCGGCGCCGGCTCCGGCGCGGGCGGCGCGGCCGGGTCCACCACCAGGGTCGGTGGCAGCCACGCCCCGCGGGCGACCGCGGCGGTGGCCGCCGCCATCGCCGCCGGGCTGACCTGCGTGTCGCCCTGCCCGTACGAGGCCTGCGCGCGGTCCAGCTCGCTGCCGCCGGTCGGCACCGACCCGGTGAACGTGTCGATCCCGAGCTGCCAGTCCCCGCCCAGGCCGAGCGCGCCCCCGGCGGTGGCTATCCCGTCCTCGCCCAGCCGTGGCGCCAGCGACGCGAAGGCGGTGTTGCAGGAGACCGCCACCGCCTGCCGGAACGGGATCTCGCCCCGGTCTCCGTCGAACGCGTTGCCGATCCGGAACCCCTCGACCGACAGCTCGGCCGGGCAGGGCACCGGCGTGTCCAGCTGCACCTCACCGGCGGCCAGCAGCCCGTACGCGGTGACCAGCTTGAACGTGGAGCCGGGCGCGACCGCACCGGTCAGCGCCAGGTTGACCGGGTGCGCCTGCTCGCCCTCGGTGTTCGCGACGGCCAGCACCGCGCCGTCCTCGACCCGGATCGCCACCAGCGCCGCCGGCCGGTCGTCGGCGCTCAGCGCCCGCTCGGCCGCCCGCTGGACCGCCACGTCCAGGGTGGTGGCCAGGTCGGTGCCGGGCACCGGCTCGATCCGGTCCAGCTCGATCTCGGTGACCTCATCCTCCGGTGCCGGGCGGGCGATCACCACCGCCTGCCCGGTCACCCCGCGCAGCTGCTCGTCGTACCGCTGGGCCAGCCCGCCGTGCCCGACCTGGTCACCGGCGACCAGCGCCGGGTTGCCCGCCAGGTCTTCGGCGCTGGCCTCGCTCACGGTGCCGAGCAGCGCCTGCGCGAAGGTCCGGCTCGGGGCCAGCTGCCGCTCGCCCTCCCGGAACACGGTCCCCGGTAGCGGCTGGATCTGGTCCCGGACCTGGTCGTAGTCCTCCCGTCGGAGCGTGATCACGGACACGAAGGCCGCCGGCTCCGCCGCCTCCACCTGCTCCGGCAGGTCGGCCAGGTCCAGGCGGGAGTCGACCGTACGCAGCGCCGACTCCACGTCGGCGACCAGCTGCTCCAGGTCGGTGACCCGCCGCGGCTCGATCCCGACCTCGACCACCTCGCGGGCGGTGACCAGCGGCTGGCCGGCGCCGTCCAGGATTCCTCCCCGGGTGCTCGCCAGCCGCCGCAGCTCCAGCTCGTCGCCCTCGATCAGCTCCGGGTGCACCACCGCCGGCTCCCAGATCATCCGCCAGCCGCCGTCGCCGTTCGTGAGCCGCACCGGGCTGCGGTAGCTCCAGGTCCCACCGCCGGGCAGCGGCCAGTCTACGATGATCTCCGTACTCGCCACTGCGTCGGAGACCTCGACCTCGCCCGCGGCCAGCGCCGGCGGCTGCTCAGCCAGCTCGCCGGACAGCCCGGCGATCGCCTCGGCCACCTCGGCCGTGGGCACCGGCTCGCCGGTCGGGCTGACCAGCGGCACCCCGTCCAGCGCCCCGGTTGGCCAGCCGGCGAGGAACTCCTCCAGCACCTGCTTCGCGTCGTCCTCGTCACTGGAGCAGCCGGCCGCCGCCATCCCGGCGATCAGGAGGACCGCCGTGAGCGCAGCGGCCCGGACCCGGTTCCCGTACATCCATGCCGTCCCTTCGCCCCGCTGTCCGGTCCCGCCGTTCCGGCATGACGGTAGCGGGCTGCCGGCGACCGCCGCCACGGTGGTCGGGCGGCGGTCGATAGGCTGGGGGCTCGGGAGCCCACAGCGTGGTGGGCACTGAGGGGAGTGGGCTCAATGGTCCGCTATGCGGTCGACTCTGCCGAACAGCGGCGGTACGAGCGGCCAGCCGCCGATCCGGATGAGCTGGACCAGCCCGACGACGACGGGTACCCGGCGCCGCCGAGCGCCGAGCGGCTGGTCGGCCAGGCGGTGGCGCTGGCCGGTGACGATCTGGAGACCGCCCGGCTGGTCGACCGGTACTGGCGGTTCGCGCCGGACGAGGAGCTGGTCGGCTGGACCGCCGCCGAGATGCTGGCGGCGGCCGCCCGGCACCGGGAGCTCGCCCAGCAGCGGCTGCCGGGCGAGCTGAAGCTGCGGGTCTCGGAGCCGGGCGACGAGCACCGGACCGTGGTCGAGATCGTGGTCGACGACATGCCGTTCCTGGTCGACTCGGTGACCGGCGCGCTGACCGCCCGAAACCTTGACCTTCACCTGCTGGTGCACCCGATGGTGGTGGTGCGGCGGACCCCGCTGGGCGCGATGACCGAGGTCGCCGCCGACGTGGAGCCGGATGACGCGATCGCCGGCGACCTGGGGGAGAGCTGGATCCACCTGGAGCTGGACCCGGTCCGCGACCCGGGTGCCCGCGAGCAGCTCGCGGCGGACCTGCAGCGGGTGCTCACCGACGTACGGGAGGCGGTGGAGGACTGGCCGAAGATGCGGACCGCCGCGCTGTCGATCGCCGACGAGCTCGCCACCGCCCAGCTCGGCGGCCCGCGCCCGCCGGTGCCGGAGAAGGACATCACCGACTCGGTGGCGCTGCTGCGGTGGCTGGCCGACGATCACTTCACCTTCCTCGGCTATCGGGAGTACCAGCTGGTCGACGACCCGGCCGCCGCCCCGGATCGGGGCGGCGAGCCGGCGAAGCTGCTGGTGGCCAGGCTGGGCACCGGGCTGGGGATCCTGCGCAACGACCAGACCGTCCCCCGGGTCCTGTCCTCGATGAGCCCGGAGGCGTACGCGAAGGCGCTGGAGAAGCGGCTGCTGATCATCACCAAGGCGAACTCCCGGGCCACCGTGCACCGCAACGCCTACCTCGACTACATCGGACTGAAGACGTTCGACGCCGACGGCAACGTGGTCGGCGAGCGCCGGTTCGTCGGGCTGTTCGCCTCCTCCGCCTACCGGGACAGCGTGCTGGACCTGCCGGTGGTGCGGCGGAAGGTGGCCGAGGTGCTGGAGCGGTCCGGCCTCTCGCCGCGCGGGCACTCCGGCAAGGACCTGCTGGAGATCCTGGAGACCTACCCGCGCGACGAGCTGTTCTCGATCGCCACCGACGACCTCTACCACGCGGTGATCGGCGTGCTCCGGATGGCCGGCCGGCGGCAGCTGCGGGTGTTCCTGCGCCGGGACCACTATGGGCGCTTCATCTCCTGCCTGATCTACCTGCCCCGGGACCGGTTCACCACCGGCAACCGGTTGCGGATGCAGGAGATCCTGCTGCGGGAGCTGAACGGGATCGGGGTCGACTACACCACTCGGGTGACCGAGTCGTTGCTGGCGCGGGTGCACTTCATCGTGCGCACCGACCCGACCAACCCGCCCGGCGCCGTCGACCCGAACGCGCTGGCCGAGGAGCTGGCCGACGCCACCCGGCTGTGGGACGACGACTTCGCGCTGGTGCTGGAGCGCAAGCTCGGCGACGAGCAGGGCCGGCAGCTGCTGGAGCGGTACGTGGACGCGTTCGGCGAGGTCTACAAGGAGCAGCACACCGCGTACGAGGCGGTCAAGGACCTGGCCAAGCTGGAGCTGCTGGAAGAGCCGGGCGCGCTGACGATGCACCTCTACCGCAAGCGGGACGACTTCGCCGACGTGCGGATCAAGGTCTACCGGTACGCCGAGCCGATGGTGCTCTCGGCGGTGCTGCCGGTGCTGCACTCGCTCGGGGTCCGGGTCACCGACGAGCGGCCGTACGAGATCGTCCGCGAGGACGCCACGATCTACCTCTACGACTTCGGGCTGGAGCTGCCGGCCGATGCCCGCGACCCGTCCGAGGTGCGGGGCCAGGTCGAGAACGCGTTCTCCGCCGCCTGGCGCGGGGAGGTGGAGGTCGACGGGTTCAACGCGCTGGTGCTGCGGGCCGGGCTCACCTGGCGGCAGGCGGTGGTGCTGCGCGCGTACGCGAAGTATCTCCGGCAGGCCGGCACGGTCTACTCCCAGGAATATCTACAGTCGACGTTCAGCGACCACCCCGGGATCGCGGCGCTGCTGGTGGCGGTGTTCGAGACCCGGTTCGACCCGTGGCTGCCGATCACCGAGGCGGATCGTGGCCTGCAGGGCAAGCAGCTGGTCACCGCGCTGGAACGGCAGCTCGACCAGGTGTCCAGCCTGGACCAGGACCGGATCTTCCGCGCGTACCTGGCGCTGATCCAGGCCACCCAGCGTACGTCCTTCTTCCAGCGGGCCGCCGACGGGCGTCCGAAGTCGTACGTGGCCCTGAAGCTGGACCCGCGGGCGGTGCCGGACCTGCCCGCCCCCCGCCCCCGGTACGAGATCTTCGTCTACTCGCCCCGGTTCGAGGGGGTGCACCTGCGGTTCGGGCCGGTGGCCCGGGGCGGGCTGCGCTGGTCGGACCGGCGGGAGGACTTCCGCACCGAGATCCTCGGGCTGGTCAAGGCGCAGTCGGTGAAGAACGCGGTGATCGTGCCGGCCGGCGCCAAGGGCGGGTTCGTGCTCAAGCAGGCGCCGGGCCGGCGGGACGAGGCGGTAGCCTGCTACCGGATGTTCATCTCCGCCCTGCTGGACGTGACCGACAACCTTGTGGACGGTCAGGCCGTGCCGCCGGACGGGGTGGTGCGCCACGACGGCGACGACCCGTACCTGGTGGTCGCCGCGGACAAGGGCACCGCCACCTTCTCCGACCTGGCCAACGAGATCTCGGCGGAGTACGGGTTCTGGCTCGGAGACGCGTTCGCCTCAGGTGGCTCGGCCGGCTACGACCACAAGCGGATGGGCATCACCGCCCGCGGCGCCTGGGAGTCGGTCACCCGCCACTTCCGCGAGCTGGACATCGACGTGCAGCGGCAGCCGGTCACGGTGGCTGGGATCGGCGACATGTCCGGCGACGTGTTCGGAAACGGGATGCTGCTATCGAAGCAGCTGCGGCTGGTAGCCGCGTTCGACCACCGGCACGTCTTCCTCGACCCCGACCCGGACCCGGAGCAGGCGTACGCCGAGCGCCAGCGGCTGTTCGGGCTGGAGCGCTCCACATGGGACGACTACGACCGGTCCCGGATCTCCGAGGGGGGCGGCGTCTACCCGCGGACCGCCAAGTCGATCCCGGTCTCCCCGCAGGTGTGGGCCGCGCTCGGGCTGACCGACGCGCCGGCCGGCCTACCGCCCGCCGAGCTGATCCGGGCGATCCTGCTCGCGCCCGTGGATCTGCTCTTCAACGGCGGCATCGGCACCTACGTGAAGGCCACCACCGAGTCGCACGCGGAGGTCGGTGACAAGACCAACGACGCGGTCCGGGTGGACGCCCGGGCGCTGCGCTGCCGGGTGATCGGGGAGGGTGGCAACCTCGGCCTCACCCAGCGCGGCCGGATCGAGTTCGCGCTGGCCGGCGGGCGGATCAACACCGACTTCATCGACAACTCGGCCGGCGTCGACATCTCCGACCGGGAGGTGAACATCAAGATCCTGCTCGCCGGCGCCGGCGCCGAGGTCACCGGCCCGGACCGGGACCGCCTGCTGGCCGAGATGACCGACGAGGTGGCGGCGCAGGTGCTGCGGGACAACTACGACCAGGCGTGGGCGCTCGGGCGGGCGAAGGCGCAGGCGGTGCCGCTGCTGCCGGTGCACCGCCGGATGCTGTCCGATCTGGAACGGTCCGGCGCGCTGGACCGCTCGCTGGCCGCGCTGCCGACCGACGCCGAGCTGACCGAGCGGGCCGCGGCCGGTGCCGGGGGTCTCACCACCCCGGAGTTCGCGGTGCTCCTCGCGCACGTGAAGAACGTCCTCAAGGAGGAGATCGTCGGCTCCGACCTGCCCGACGACGGCTGGACCCAGGAGGTGCTGGCCGGTTACTTCCCGAGCCCGCTGGCGCACCGCTGCCCCGACCAGATGGCCAGGCACCGGCTCCGCCGGGAGATCGCGTCGCTGGTGCTGGTCAACGAGGTGGTCAACCGGGGCGGTACGTCGTTCGTGTTCCGGGCGGTGGAGGAGACCGGTGCGTCCGCCGCCGACGTGCTGCGGTCCTATGTGGTGGTCCGCGAGGTGTTCGGTCTGCGGCAGCTGTGGGCGGCGGTGGAGGCGCTGGACGGCCAGGCCCCGATCGGTGCGCAGACCGCTGTCTATCTGACCACCCGGCGGGTGGTGGACCGGGCGGTCCGGTGGCTGCTGCAGAACCGCCGCTCCCCGCTGGACGTGTCCCGGGAGGTCGCGGCCCTGCGCCCCGGCGTGTCCCGGCTGCTGCCGCGCCTGGGTAACCTGATCTACGGCGTGGAGCGGGACGCCCTGCGTGCGCATGCCGAGAAGCTGGTGGCCCAGCAGGTGCCGCCGGAGGTGGCGGACTGGGCGGCCCGGGTGAACTACAGCTTCGGGCTGCTGGACGTGGTCGAGGTGGCGGCCGCGGTCGGGCTGGACACCGCCGGCAGCGAGGTCGACCAGGCGGCCGAGGTCTACTTCGTACTGTCCGAGCGGTTCCGGGTGGACACCGTCCTGTCGAAGATCTCGGCGCTGCCGCGGGAAGACCGGTGGCAGACGCTGGCCCGGATGGCGCTGCGCTACGACCTGTACGCCGCGCTGGCCGCCCTCACGTCGAGGGTGCTCACCTCCACCTCCCCGGACGCCGAGCCGGGTGCCCGGGTCTTCGAGTGGGAGCAGCGCAGCGCGGCCTCGATCGCCCGGGCGCGCAACGCGATCGGCGAGTTCGACACCTCCCGGGCCGACCTGGCCGCGCTCTCGGTGCTGCTGCGCCAGATCCGCACCCTAGTACGCACCACCGCCGCCTAACCCGGACGGGCCGGGTCACGCGTCAGCGGAGGGCGAGGGTGCGGGCGAGGGCGGCGCCGTTGGCATGGCTGGCGCCGTGCGTGGTGACGAAGGCGTCGGTGCCGGCCGGCCGCCAGGTCGAGGGCCAGCCCATCTCGACCACCACCGTGGGGTGGTCGGTGACCAGCTTCTCGACCAGCGTGCGCAGCGCCGGGGACCGGTGCAGGTGCCGGCTGACCACGATCACCGGGCGGTCGCCGGCCAGTGCCCGTACCTGGTCGGTGGACGCCTCCGCGGCCGCCAGGTGGACGACCCCCGGCACGTGCGGGGCCAGCCCCCAGGGCACCTTGCCCTCGGCGATCGTGGAACCGGACTCCAGCTGGACCACCAGCGGGCCGACCCCGGCGGCCAGCGCGGCCAGCGAGCCCTCCACCCGGATCGCCCGGCGCGCCACGTCGTACCCGAGGTCGGACAGCTCCGGCACGACCGGCTCGGGGGTGGCGTTGGCCCGGGTCCAGGCGGTCAGCGCGGCCACCCGCTCGACCGCCTGCTCCACCCGGGAGGTGGCCAGCTCGCCACCGGCGATCGCCGCCGTGACCGCGGCCACCAGCACCTCGACCAGCTCGGCGTCCACCTCCGCGCCGAGGCAGAGCAGGTCCGACCCGGCCGCCAGCGCCCGGACCGCGGCCGCCGGCAGCCCGCCCGCGGTCGCCGCCGCGCCGGCCATGTCCAGCGCGTCGGTCACCACCGCGCCGGTGAAGCCGAACTCCCGGCGCAGCAGGTCCACCAGCGCCGCCGAGCTGAACGTCGCCGGGTCGGCGCCGGTCAGCTCCGGCACCCGGATGTGCGCGGTCATGATCGCCTGGGTGCCGGCGCCGATCGCCGCCGCGAACGGCGGCAGGTCCCGGTCCCGCAGCACCGACAGCGGGTCGTCCAGCACCGGCAGACTGTCGTGGGAGTCGATCACAGTGGCGCCGTGCCCCGGGAAATGCTTGGCACAGGCCGCGACCCCGACCTCCTGCAGGCCCTGCACCGCGGCGGCGCTGTGCGGCGAGACCGTCGCCGCCTCGGCGCCGAACGACCGGGTGCCGATGATCGGGTTGTCGGCGGCGATGTTGACGTCCACGGTCGGGGCCAGGTTCAGGGTGATCCCGACGAGCGCCAGCTCGGCGCCGATCGCGCGGTAGACCTGGCGGGTCAGCGCCGGGTCGTTCACCACCCCGAGCGCGGCGTTGCCCGGGTACGGGGAGCCGGTGGTGTGCGCCAGCCGGGTGACGTCTCCGCCCTCTTCGTCGATCGCGACGACGGTGTCCGGCCGAGCCTGCCGGAGCACCCTGGTGAGGGCGGCGACCTGCGCCTGGTCGGCGATGTTGCTGCCGAACAGGGTGTAGCCGGCGAGGCCGTCGGCCAGCAGGCGCGGGGCCCAGTCCGGGGGGGTGGTGCCCGGAAACGCGGCCAGGACGGTGCCCAGGACGAGTCGCCGAAGTCCCGGATCAATCGACACGGTTGCCTCCCATCGAGCCGCCCGGTCGGAGGCCGAGCGCAGTCATCGTGAGCAATGAGGAGCCGGTGTCGTGACCTTCACCGACCCGGCTGGTCCAGAAGCCGTACGCTGTCGTAGTCGTAAAGTCCCTTCGAGACTACAGGAAAGTTTCTTAATCGCTATGGTCAGGTTCCCATGAAGCCCGCCCGCCAGCCCGGGACACCCCGGCTGCTGCGCGCCCTGAACGACCGGGCGGCGCTGGAGCTGTTGATGACCGCGGGCCCGCTGACCCGGACCCGGCTCGGCGAGCTGACCGGGCTGTCCAAGGTCACCGCCTCCCAGCTCGTGGAGCGGCTGGAGGAGCGGGGGCTGGTCACCCGGGTGGGCGAGGTGGCCGGCAGCCGCGGGCCGAACGCCCAGCTGTACGCGGTGGACCCGACCTCGGCCTATGTGGTGGGGGTGGAGGTCAGCTCCGAGTCGGACCGGGTCACCGCCGCCTGTGCCGACATCACCGGCACGGTGGTCGGCCGGGTCGAGCAGTCCACCCGGGACACCGACGACCCGGTCGGGGTGGTGCACCACGCGGTCCGCCAGGCCGCCGACAGCGCGCAGGCGCAGCTCGCCTCGGTGCGGCGGGTGGTGCTCGGGACCCCGGGCCTGGTCGCCCCGGACACCGGCGACCTCTCGTACGTCTACAACCTGCCGCGGTGGCACACCGGCCTGCTCGCCGCCCTCCGGGACGACCTGCGGATCCCGGTCAGCTTCGAGAACGACGTGAACCTGGCGGCGGTGGCCGAGTCGCGGCTCGGGGCCGCCCGCGAGGCAGACGACTTCGTACTGGTCTGGGCCGACGTCGGGATCGGCGTCGCGGTGGTGGTCGGTGGCGAGCTGCACCGGGGCAGCACCGGCGCGGCCGGCGAGATCGGGTTCATGCCGGTGCCGGGCTCGCCGGTGGCCCGCGACCCGTCCCGCCGCTCCCGCGGGCAGTCGCAGCGGGTCACCGGGCTGGGCGGCGGGTTCCAGCAGCTGGCCGGGCTGGAGGCGGTACGGGCGATGGCGGCCGAGCACGGCTTCGAAGGGCCGGCCGGGGACGGGATCCGGGCGGCGGTGGCCGCCGGCTCGGACGGCGGTCCGGTGCTGGACGAGCTGGCCCGGCGGCTGGCGCTCGGCGTGGCGAGCACCTGCCTGGTGCTGGACCCGCCGCTGGTGGTGCTGGCCGGCGAGGTCGGGCAGGCCGGCGGGTCGGCGCTGGCCGAGCGGGTGCAGCACGAGGTCGCCGCGATCACGCTGGTCGCGCCCCGGGTGCTGGCCAGCGAGGTGGCCGAGGAGCCGGTGCTGACCGGCGCGCTGCACACCGCGCTGGCGGTGGTCCGGGACGAGGTGTTCGGCTCCACCGCCACCTGACCGGTCCCAGCCGGGATGGTTGGATGGGGCGGTGCCCGAACCGGACCAGCTGACAGACCAGGTGCTCGCGGTGGAGGGGGTCACCGTGACCCGCTCCGGGAGCCGGCTGCTGCGCGAGCTCACGTGGCGGGTGGAGGAGGACGAGCGCTGGGTGGTGCTGGGCCCGAACGGGGCCGGGAAGACCACCCTGCTCAGCCTGGCGGCCGCCCGGCTGCACCCGACCACCGGCACGGTGCACGTGCTGGGGGAGCGGCTCGGCCGCACCGACGTGCACGAGCTGCGGACCCGGGTCGGCCTGTCCACCGCGGCGCTGGCCGACCGGTTCCCGGCCGAGGAGCCGGTGCGCGACCTGGTGCTGACCGCGTCCTGGTCGGTGGTGGGCCGGTTCCGGGAGTCCTACCAGCCGGTCGACCGGGCGCGGGCCGACCGGTTGCTGGCCCAGCTGGGGGTGGCCGAGCTGGCCGACCGGCGGTTCGGCACGCTCTCGGAGGGGGAGCGCAAGCGGGTGCAGATCGCCCGGGCGCTGATGCCCGACCCGGAGCTGCTGCTGCTCGACGAGCCGGCGGCCGGGCTGGATCTGGGCGGCCGGGAGGAGCTGGTGGCCCGGCTGGCCGAGCTGGCC
>WHTQ01000170.1 GCA_009377645.1 Micromonosporaceae bacterium
GAAGTAGGCGTCCAGCGACCTGTTCATCCCCTCAGGCAGCACGACCGTGCCCTCTTCGACCATCCGCGCGCCGATCCGGTCGCCCTCGACGAAGCTGTCGGCGAACGCGGTCGACGCGAGCCGCTCCACCTCGTTCAGTACGCCCCGAGCCGTGTCGGGGTCCATCTGCGCGAAGGGCGGTGCCCCCAGGTACTCCTCGGTGTGGAACACCTCGAAGAGATTGAAGGCGATATCGCGGAGGTTGCTCCTGAAATGGCTCACCGTGCAGTCCTCGCCACGAGTCAGGTTACCGGTCAGTAATGTTACCGAGCGGTAAGCAGCGAGGGCAAGAGAGCGGCGCGCCTTTCCCTTGACGGTCCTGGAGGCGGCAGCGTAGGGTCCCGGATGCTGCGGCATCAGCCGGAGCGCGACGCGGCCCGGCAAGGCCGCAGGCGCAGGGGATCAGGAAACCGGTGCGAATCCGGCGCGGTCCCGCCACTGTGACCGGGGAGCAACCCCCACCAAGCCACCGTTCGAACCGGACGGGAAGGCGGGGAGAAGCACTGATCCGGGAGCCAGGAGACTGACCCTGCGCGACGACCCTGGGGACGTGAGATCCCCGAGGAGGGGTTGATGTCCGCAGACCCGGTTTCCGTGCGGGCGCTGGTCTGGCCATTTCTCGGTACCGCGCTGCTGCTGTTCCTCGTCCTCTACGCCATCGCGTTCGACCAGGGCGCGCTGGCCGCGCCAGTCACCAGCGCCATGAGCGACCAGGGCGGGGTGCTGCACGAGTTCTTCCACGACGCCCGGCATCTGCTGGGCGTGCCTTGTCACTGACTCCCTTTTCCTCAGCCGACACTGCGGCCCGTTGGTCGGTGAGGAAAAGGGGGTCACGAGGGGCGCCGTCATGATCGGCACCTGCATCCGCCGCGGCCTGGCCGCGGGGGCGGTGGCCGGGTTGCTCGCCGGTCTGGTGGGCCTGGTCATCGGAGAGCCCCCGATCGAGCAGGCCGTCGCCATCGAAGAAGCCGCCGCGGGATCGGAGGCGGTCGCTTCGAGCGGTCCCGAGGTGACCCGCACCCAGCAGCGCCTGGGGCTGCCTGTCGGCACGATCCTTGTCGGTCTCGGCGTCGGCGCCGTGTTCGGTGTGGCGGCGGCATGGTCCGTCGGCAGGCTGGCAGGCGACGCCTGGCAGCGCAGCCTCAAGCTCGGCGGCGTCCTCGTCGGCGCGTTGGTCCTCCTGCCCGCACTCAAGTACCCGGCGAACCCGCCTGCGGTCGGGGATCCGGAGACCGTGGGAACGCGCACTGCGCTCTACCTGGGACTCGGTGCGCTCGGTCTGGTGTTCGCCGCTCTCGGATGGCTGGCGGCGCGGCACCTGGCCGGCGTCGGGGTGCGTCCAGCGGTGCGGCAGAGCACCGTAGGTGCCGGGCTGCTGGCGGCGGTCGGGATCGTGCTGTGGGTGCTGCCCTCGATCCCAGCGGAGGGCGAGGTGCCGGCCGAGCTGCTGTGGACCTTCCGCCTGCGGGCCATGGCCGTGCAGGCCACGCTCTACGGTGTCACGGCCGTGGGCTTCGGGCTGCTCGCCAGCCGCGAGGAACAGCGACGCTCGCGGTGACCAGGCATGGACCGCGCGGCGGACCTCCGCGTATGCCAAAGGCGGGGGGATGGGTGAGCCCGTGAGCAGGGCCCGTGCCGCTGGCCTGGTCGCCGGGCTGCTGGCCGATGCCGCGGCCGGGGATCCGCGCCGGGGTCACCCGGTGGCCGTGTTCGGCGCCGCGGCCCAGCGCGCCGAGCAGGCGTGCTACTGCGACGACCGCCTGACCGGGGCGGTCTACAGCGCCCTCCTGGTCGGCGTTCCCGCGCTGGCGGCCTGGGCCCTGGAGCGGCGGTTGCCCCGTGCCCGCGGCATCGTGCTCGCCGCAGTGACCTGGGCGGCGCTGGGCGGGCGCTCGCTGGGACGGGAGGCGCTGGCGGTGGGCGAGGCGGTGGCCGCAGGCGATCTGGTCACGGCGCGCCGCCGCATCCCGGCGCTGGTGGGCCGCGACCCGGCCACCCTCGACGGCCCCGAACTGTGCCGGGCGGCGGTGGAGAGCGTTGCGGAGAACACCGCCGACGCGATCGTCGCGCCGCTGCTGTGGGGGGCGGTCGCGGGTCCAGCCGGCGTCGTCGCTCACCGCTGCGCGAACACCCTCGATGCGATGGTGGGCTACCGCAGCCGGCGGTATCTCCGGTTCGGGTGGGCGTCGGCGCGGCTCGATGATGTGCTGGCCTGGGCCCCTGCGCGCCTGACCGCGGCGCTGGCGGTGCTGCTCGCCCCGCTGGTGGGCGGTGAGGTGCGCGCCGCGGCGCGCGTCGCCCGCCGTGACGGCCACCGCTCGCCCAGCCCGAACGCCGGCCGCGCGGAGGCGGCCTTCGCCGGCGCCCTTGGCGTCCGTCTCGGCGGGGTCAACCGCTACGGCTCGGGCCCTGACGCCCTGGTCGAGGTGCGCGGCCCGCTCGGCGACGGGCCATCCCCCACGCCCGCCGACGTCGCCCGGGCCGTGCTCCTCTCCCGCGCCGTCGTCGCCGCCGCCGCCCTCGTGGCAGCCGCCGCGGCCGCCGCCGCGGGGCGCGACTCGAAGGAGGTGGTCACGTGAGCGGCGAATACGTGCAGCCGCTGGGTCCTGACCTGAGGGGGGCGCTGCTGGTCGCGGGCACCACGTCGGATGCCGGCAAGTCCGTGCTGGTGGCCGGGCTCTGCCGCTGGCTTGCCCGCCAGGGCGTGCGGGTCGCGCCGTTCAAGGCCCAGA
>WHTQ01000019.1 GCA_009377645.1 Micromonosporaceae bacterium
ACCACCGAGAACGCGCCCAGACGTCACGCCCGACGCGCTCACAAACGGCACCTCGCGAACGTCATCATCCGCCACATGTGGAGCGACACTGTCCGCCCAAAGCACCCCCCGGCGACCACCGCTTGACAAGAGAGCTTCGAGAGCACCTTCGCCACGGTGCGGCTGCGCACCAAGGTCACCAAGGGTCCCGGTAGCCGCGCGGCCGGGCTGGCCATGGCCTTCAAGCTGCTCGAGGCCGCCGAAACCCGCTGGCGAGTGGTCAATGGACCCCACCTGGTCGCCCTGGTCCGAGCCGGGGTCACGTTCAAGAAGGGAGTGCTCGTCGAACGGCCCACCGGGGCCGTCAACCCCGACCTGGAGAAGGCCGCCGCGTGATCAACTCAGGACGCGCCATAACAACTCTTGACGATTCCTCGCCCGGTACAGCAATGGCGTGTGGCCATCACCTGCTAACATGTCCCGGCCGATTGCAATTCGCAATCCCTTGGGGGCGCTGATGACGGACACCACCTGCCACATGTCGATCTCGATCGATGGCTTCGTGGCCGGGCCGGACCAGAGCCGCGAGAACCCGCACGGGAAGCGTGGCGTCCAGGTTCACAGTTGGCACATCGGGGATCCACGGGCGAACGAGGCGGACGCAATCGCGAACGGATGGGCCATGCGCCCCCGGGGGGCCTACGTCATGGGCCGGAACATGTTCGGGCCGATCCGCGGCGAGTGGGACGAGGACTGGCGCGGCTGGTGGGGGCCCGAACCGCCCTACCACGCGCCGGTGTTCGTGCTCACCCATCACGCCCACGAACCGATCGCGATGGACGGTGGGACGACGTTCCACTTCGTCACCGAGGGGTTCGACGCCGCCTACGCGCAGGCGTCCGAGACCGCCGGCGACAAGGGGGTGGACATCGCCGGGGGCGCCTCCACCGTCCGGCAGGCGTTGATCGCCGGCGTGATCGACGAACTCACCCTGGACATCGCCCCCACCCTGCTCGGCGCCGGCGAGCGGATGTTCGAGGGCGTCGACTCCTTCGATTTCGAGCCCGTCGAGGTGCTCCATTCACCGCTGGCCACGCACATCCGTTACCGCAAGGTCGACGTCGGTGGTGGCGCCGGCACTCCATAACCACGGTCTTTCACCGCTGAGCAGGATCGATCCTGCCCAGTTGTTGCCCTGCTTCAAGCTGCTCGAGGCCGCCGATCCGCTGGCGAGCGGTCAATGGACCCCGCCTGGTCGCCCTGGTCCGCGGCGGGGCCATGTTCAAGAAGGGAGTGCTCGTCGAACGGCCCACCGGGGCCGTCAACCCCGACCCGGAGAAGGCCGCCGCGTGATCAACTCAGGACGCGCCATCCACAACTCTTGACGATTCCTCGGCGGTCGCGCCGGTGGCCATGTTGACCACACCACCAGCCAGGTCGGTGCTGCCCCGGGCAATCGCGCCACCGTATCCGCTGCCGACCGTGAACACCCCCCAGCTGAGCAGCAGCCACTGCGCCAGCCCGCCGGCGGCGGGGAACGGCTCCGGGGCCGCCCGGATCCGGCGCTGCAGCACCCACGGTCCGTCCAGGGCCGATTTCAGCTGGTCGCGCCACTGATCCGGGTCGGCCTGCCAGCCAAGCAGCACTCCGCTGCCGCCGTGCAGCGCAGTGGGCTTGAGCGCCAGCTCCTCACGCTGGGCGATCGCGTACTCCCAGAGATCGACCAGCTCGCCGTCGACGGTCACCGGACCGGGCCGCACCATCCTGGTCCATGGCAGGATCCGGTCCAGGCTGGCCAGCTCGTCCGGATCGTAGCGGTGCCGGTGCTCCTCGTCGGACAGCATCGCCAGCGCCGCCTTGCTGCCGTACAGCTCGGCGTCCATCGGCACGAAGAGCTTGACCTCACCACGCTCGGCCGCCCGCAGCACCGGGTCGACCAGCGCCGGGGCCGACGGGTCGAGCAGATCCTCGATCATGAAGATCCGGTAGACGACGTCGACCGGCCGGTCGTCGAGCCAGATCCGGCCACCGTGGGCGCGGAGCTGCCCGAGGTGACACGGGATCGCGTCGATACCGAACGGCGCGAGCGCGGCGGCGCTGGCCCACAGCTGGGCCTCCCACTCCGGGAAGCTGGCCGGCCAGTCGGCGGCGGCCACCAGCGGCCGCTGGCCGGCCGGCACCTCGCACTCGGCGCGCAGCGTGCGGTTTACCTGTCTTGGCTCACGCCCGTTCGGGCGCTGTTGCAGATCCGTTCCGGCAGTTCGGAGTAGACGTGAGCTGTCTCTTCGAGGATCACGTACGGGGACCCACGGTACCGGGCCGGACCATCGGCCGGAGCCGGCGACCGGTCAGCTGACCGGGACGGCCACCTGTACGGTGTGGCTGTCGACCTCGGAGGTCCGAACAGCGAGCTCGAGCCGCCAGTCGCCGGCGACCGGGAGCTGAGCGTCGGACGCCTCGTACACGCCGGGCGCGGTTCTGGTCAGCTCCACCGGCAGCTGCCCCAGGTCACTGCCGGGCAGCACGAACGAGGCCCGCACCTCCGGCACGTCCCACGGCACGGCCACGAACTCACTGATCTGGGTGGCCGGTGACGCGGTCGGGTTCGGTGCGTTCGGCAGCCCCGAGGACGTCCCGCCCGCCAGCTCGGCCGACCGGACCACCTCCACGACCACCCGGTTCTCGCCGACCCAGGCCGGGTCGACCAGGACCTGGACTCCGGCGGTCGGGTCTTCCTCGGGGTCCAGCGACACCTGCTCCAGCACCGGACCGGCGGTGGCGGCCAGCGTCTCGGCCGCCGTCACCACCACGCCGGGTGGGGTCGCCACGAGCACTGACGCCACCGCCAGGACGGCGATCGCGGTGCCCACCTCCAGCCGTACCGATCCGCGCAGCTGGGCCCGGGCGGAGCGCTCCTGCTCGGTGGCCGCGCGGGCCTCCCGGCGCTTCGAGCGGCTGCTCCGGGTGCCGTCGGCCAGCTCCGGCACCGGGTCGGCGGCCGCCGCGTACCGGCGCTGCACCACCGACCGGGACATCGAACCCAGCCACAGCAGGACGCCCATGGCGGCGAGCTTGAACGCCAGCAACCGGCCGTAGTCGGTGCCCAGCAGTGCCTCCAGCGTGCCGATCCGCCGCCACGCCACGTACGTTCCGGTGACCACCAGCGTCACCACCGCACCGGTGGCCAGCAGCGAGAACCGCCGCACCGCCCCGGTGACCTCCTCCCGCGGCAGCGACACTGACCGGGGGAGCAGGCAGATCGCGAGCATCGCGAGCCCACCGAACCAGGTCGACATCGCGATCAGGTGGACGACGTCGGCCACCCGGTCGAGTGGGTTGTCGGACGCGTTGGCGTGCCCGGTTCCCATCCAGGTCACCGGAAGCCCGACCGCCACCAGCACGGCGCCGGCGGTGCGGAGCCGGCTCCACGGCGCCCGCCAGCCGACCACCAGCAGCGCGGCGACGGCCACCAGGATCATCCTGGCCACCACGTACCGCCCGTAGTCGGTGTCCAGGGTCGCCGACAGCAGCGTCGGGTCGGCGACCTCGGCCAGTGAGCGGCCGGCGCTGTACGGTCCCTGCAGGAGCAGCAGCGCCACGGCACCGGCCAGGCTGGTCACCCACCCGACCACCACCACCCGGCGGGCCCGCCGGTTGGCCCAGCCACCCGGCCAGCACAGCACCAGCATGCCCAGCACACCGGCCAGCAGTGCCAACCCGGCGTAGCTGGTCCAGCGGGAGGCCGCGAACACGGCCGCCACCGCCGGGTCCTCGGGGTCTGTGTCGACATTGTCCAGCGAGCCGGCCGGCACCCCAACGCCGAACACGATCGCCCCGGCCACCGGATGGGAGTCGGCCGAGACCAGCCGGAACGAGACCACGTAGCTACCGTCCGGCAGGTCGGGCGGCACCGGCAGGACCACTGCGCTCGGGTCCTCCGGGGCCACCGCCGCCGGTCCGGTGTCGACCACCGCACCGGCGCTGTCCCGGATGCTGACCCCGTCTGGCGCGACCGTCACCCGCTCGCTGAACCGCAGCCGGACCTCGTCCGGCGGCCCGTCCAGCTCGGTGCCGTTGGACGGGCTGGTGCCGACCAGGTTCGCGTGGGCGGCCGCCGGTGACCCGGTCAGCGCCACGATCCCGGCCGCCAGAACGAGCGCGGCGGCGAGCCCGGACAGTCGCCGGACCCGCCGCCGCGGTTGCATCGTCACCTCCTCAGGTGCTCCTCAGCGCACGGATGGATCATCAGGGGAGCGGGATGATTCCGCCGCCGGAGGGGAGCACCCGCAGGATGCCCCACATACCGGCCTGGGTGAACGGCTGCCGGGCGTCCCGGTACGCGTAGTCACCCACGTTCCCGGATGGACCACCCGCGCCGCCGACCAGCTCCGCGTCCAGCGTCATCCCGCCGGTCAGGGTGCGGGCGGACATCAGCTGGGAGCGGCGGTCGGTGGTGCCGTTCCACATGTTCGGCTCCAGCGGGAACATGTGCCCGGAGACCACGAACGAGTGGAGCTGGTCCGAGGTCGGGATCCCGACCCGGACCACCACCGGGTCCCCGGAGTGCGCCTCCAGCACCGGCGTGGCCGGGTCCTGGTGCACACCGGAGTTGAACGACGTCCCGTACGGGCTCGCCACCGCGAAGTTGGGGTCGCAAGCCGCCGCCCCGGTCTCGTCCGAGCAGACGAACCAGCCCGGATCGCCGAGGTTCACCAGGTGCCCTGGCGCGGCGGTCAGCCCGATCCGCTCGGTGAGCGGCTCGGTGCGGTAGTTGACGTGGTTGAACGCCTTGTTGAACGAGCCGTTCGTGTTCTCCGTCCCGGGCGGAGCGCCCGCGACCGGAGCCGGCCGCACCTCTGGCTGGTTGCCGTCGTTCGGGCCACCATCGATGGCCCGCAACGAGTTGATGCCGGTGCCGGCGACCACGTCCAGGTACGGGATGACGCTGCGCGAGTACTGCTGGTCGGTGGAGTGCACCGTCAGCGCGAACTCCCGGAACGCCGGTCCGTTCGGCGGGTCGATGACCGCCTCGGTGCTGGTGTCGGTCGACCCCAGCTCGGCACCGGTGGTGCTGTCGAACCATTGCGACCCGGCCGGTTCGACGATCAGCATCCCGTACGCACCATGCCGCAGCGAGGCCGGGCTGCCCAGGTTCTGGAAGATCGTCGTCCCAACCTCCTGGTCGGCGAAGAACCGGTAGGTAGTGTCCTGGCCGGCCGCAGCGGTGTTGTCCGGGTTGAGCCCGACCGCGGCTCCACCGTTCAGCTGCTGGTTGCGCGCCAGCATGCTGAGGTCCACCCCGGCTCGGGTGCCGCCGTAGAGCGATCCCGTGCCGGGTGCCGGATCACCAACCGAGTCCGACTCGATCCGGTTGCGCAGCCGGATGTTTACGCAGTCACCCTGGTTGATCCGTAGCACCAGCGGCTCGACCTCCTGCTCACCATTCTGAATCGCCGCCACGTCCGACGTGAGCGCGTACACGACGCCCTCGGTGTCGGAGAACGGCGCGGACGGCAGCGGGTGGTCGAATGCGGTGATGCTGTAGATCTTCGGGATCTGCCCGCGTGGGCACGACTCGGACGGGTCGCTGACCGTTTCGGGACCCGCTGGCGGCGGGTCGTCGCCCGGGTTGGCCTGCGGGTTGTCAGCCTCGTTCGGCTCCAGGATCGGGAACCCCTGCCCGGTCGGCGGTGTGTTGTCCGACAGCGGCTGCAGCTCGTTGCTGTCGGGCTGGAGCGTGTCGTGCACCCGGAAGATGCCCCAGGCACCACTCTCCAGCGCGAACGTGCGGCTGCTGTAGTACAGGAAGTCACCCGCGACGCCGCCGGTGCCGCCGGCACCACCGTCCAACACATAGTCGAACCGTTCAGAGATGCCGGTGACGGCGGTGTCCATCAGCCGACCGTCCTCGTTGAAGCGCTCCATCCGGAACCGGTGGCCCTGGATCCGAAGCCCTTCGGCCCGTTCGTTCACCCCGATCGTGCGGATCACCACATCGTCGCCGACGTAGGCCCGCAGCAGCGGAGTCTCCGGCTCGCCGTACTTCACCGACGAGAACGCGTACGGGTCAACGCTGGTCACCGTCGCGGCCACCGAGTCCTCGACCGCCGGCGCGAGGGGCGTGCCCGACGGTCCGGTCCGGTCGTACGAGTTCCGGCACTCGAAGTCGCCGTTGTACTCGAACCGTTGCTGGGTGCTGGTCGGGACGACGTTCAGCGGGTCCCCGAGCGGGTCGATGGTGACCGTCCCGGGTGGGGTCCGGTCCCCGAGTGGGGCGGCCCGCAGGTTGATCGTCGCCTCCTCGCACTCCTGCCCGAACTTGTTGCCGCGAGCGTTGTCACCGGTCGTCGCACTGGCCGGCCGGCCGTTGTGCAGGAACATCATGTACTCGCGGAAGTCGCCGGACTGGCCGACCCCGACCGAGGCGCCGGACGTGTCGTTGTGGATGTCCACGATCGTGCCGCTGTCGACCGGCGCGCCCGTCACCGGGTCGTGGTAGGTCGAGCCCTCTGGCTCGATGATGTGGGCGCCGAACAGGCCGTGTGCCCAGGAGATGATGCCGTCCACGTGGTCGTGCCAGAACACGGTGCCGGAGTCCACGTCGGAGAACCAGCGGTACTGCACGAACTCCACCGACACCGCCACGTCCGCCGGGTGGCTGTTGTCCAGCGCTTCGGTGAACGTGATCGTGTTGTTGACGACGCTCTCGATCGTGCGAATCTCAATCTCCGGCGTCCCGACCCCGACCGCTATGGCGACGTCCGGCATGATTTCCGGGTCGGCGTTGGCGTGCAGCCGATCGGTCTGGTTGACCGAAATCGTTTCGGTGCCCGGGCCGACCGGGCTGGTCAGCACGCGCCCGTCCCGCTGGGTCGGGAAGACCGACTGCTCGTAGTTGAAGCCGACGATCACGCCGTCCGAGGCCTGCGGGTCGAACTGGATGAAGTGGCTGTGCATGTTGGTCTTCGCCAGCTCCTTGAAGCCGGCGCCCGTCGCGACGCTAGTGTTGATCTGGTTGCCCAGCGTGATCGCCACGCAGTCGCCCACATTGGACCGGATCGTCAGCGGCTCCTTGACTTTGCCGGAAACCGGCTCGGCCACGTCGTCGGCGTTGAGCGTGAACTCGTCGTTGAGCATGAACAGCATGCCCGCGGGATCCTGTTCTCGCGCGGTCATCTGAATCGGCGTCGTGACCGCCGTTATGTTGTATGTTCGCACGTCCTCGGCTGCTGGACACAGCCCGTCCGGTCTGCCGGCGTTGCCGGTCTCCCCCAGGTAGGGAGCACCGGAGTGCTCGTCGGGGGCGAACGGTGGTCGCTCACCCAGATGCGGCCGTAGCATCGGGTACGCCGGCCGGCCGTTGGTCGGGTTGAACAGGATCTGAGGTCGCTGTCCGGGCGTGTCGGAGCGGAAGTTCTCCCAGGATCTGGGCTCCGTCTCCGGGGCCGGCAGGGCGGTGTTGCCGTAGTCCGGCTCGCCCACGTAGACCGGCGCGTCCTCGGGGCCGCTGCGCAGCCAGTCCCAGACCATGGCGTCCTGCCGGTCGATGTCCTCGGCCCCCGGCGGGAGCTGGTCGGGCACCCAGCTATCGATCCCGATCGTGTCCGTCGTGTCCGCGTCGCCCGCGACGATCGTCCGCCCGTCCGGCAGCTCGGTGCCGATCAGGCCGGCCGAGTTCACCCCGGCCGGTGGCGGGGTCTCATCGGGTAGCGGTGCCAGGTCGTCCTGGGGGGCCACCAGAGGATCGTTCCGCTCAGCGTCCTGTTCGGCGTCGAACACCCGCCAGATTCCCCACATGCCCGAGATGTAGTGGTGGGCGATGTGGCAGTGGTAGAGGTAGTCCCCGGGTGCCTGCTGGCAGCCGCCGGCGCCGCACTCGTGCTCGAGGTTGAACGACTCCTGCGGGCTGATGGTCTGCGAGTCCAGCCGGATCGACGTGGCGTCCTGGATCGGTTCCTTGTCCAGGCCGCTGTCCATCGCCGTGTCGTCGGCGTTCGGGTTCTGCCGCCACCGGTCGGCCCCACCGTGCAGGTGGTGCACGTGCAGCTGCTCGAACCCGACGTGTGCCAACCGGGTCTTGGTTGGCTCACCGAGGTACGACTCGGCGATCGGGGTCGCCGGGTCGCCGTAGGTGTAGGAGCTGTAGCCCAGCGACTTGTTGTCCAGCTGCGCCCGGGCCGCGTCGGTGGTGCTGCCGCCGTTCAGCAGGGCGATCAGGGTCTCGTGCTGCAGCCGCCGGAAGAACGACTCCGCCCGGTAGTTGATCGCCTTGCCGCCGGGCCGGTACGAGGTGCTGCCACCGCCCCGCTGGAACGGGTTGGCATCGGGGGCACGCCGGTCGATCATCGGCAGCGCGCCACCGATCTGCCGCGGTTCCTCCGTGGCGAACGGATCGTCTACCGGGTTGGTGGCCCCACCGAGCGCCTCCCGCAGCGGGCGGCGCAGCGTGTAGGTCTCGTCCCCGACCTCGTGGTAGAGGATCGCGAACTCCCGGAAGGTGGACACCTCCTCGCTATCTGCCTGGATCATGGCTTCCCAGTTGCTCCAGGCGGTGGCGGCGGTGCCGTCCCCGGTGACGTTCTCCCCGGTGTCCGGGTCGAACCACTCTGCGTCGGCCGGCTCGGCGATCAGCGCGCCGAACAGCCCGTGCGCGGTGAGCTGAGTGCTCTCGCCGCCGCTGCGGAACGTCCGGGTCCCCTCGCCCATCAGCGGGTCGATGAAGAACCGGTACTGCGTCTGGTCCCCCGGGCCGACCATGGTCGGTGCGTTGCCGCTGGGGTTGTTGCCGACGTCCTGGCCGCCGTCGCCGCCGGCCGCGTCGTACGAGACGCCCTGCATGTCGAGCGACACGCTCGGAACCCCACCGGGGAACTGGAACATCCGGTTGGTCCCGCCGCTGACCGGTGCCAGCGCGTCCCGCTCGGCGAGTTCCGGGGTGAGCCGGTTGGTGAAGTTGATCACGACGCACTCACCGAGCCGGGCCCGCAGCACGAGCGGCTGGATCGGGTCCTGGTCGAGCCCGTTCGACACGAACGTGGCGTCCGGGAGGTCGTCCTCCGGGTCGTCGACGATCAGCTCCGGCCAGTCCGGGCGCGGCGGGAGCTGGACGCCGTCATCGTCGAATTCGCTGCCGGCCCGGGAGGCGTTCTCCAGCTTCTGCTCGAACTCCCTGATCTCGGTAATGTCCTGGTCAAGCGCGTACATGTAGCCGTACGGGTCGTTGTCGCCATGCCGGTTGACGGTGATCGTGACATCGATCGCCGACACGTTGAAGGTCCGGGTCGTCGCGCCGCTGTTGCAGCCACCGGCCTGCGCGACCGCGGGGGAGGCCGGCAGGACCGCCACCACCGCGATCCCGGCCAGCAGCGCCCCGGCGGCGGACACCACGGTCAGCGGCCGGCGCGAACCGACCACCCGCCGCCAGGCCCGCCGCCGGAACGCCGGCTCAGCCAGCAGCCGCTGGCCGAGCACGCCGAGCAGCGCGGCGGCCAGCACCGCCGGCCAGGCCTGCAAGGCGGTGGTGGCGCCGTACCCGGCCAGCCCGGCAAGGTCGTTCGCCGCGTGCTGGTGACCGGCGCCGGTGCCCAGCACCGCATGGCCGTAGCCCTGCAGCGTGGCCAGCGGCACCAGCAGCACCGTGAACACCGCGGCCACCGAGGCGGCCCGGACGAGCATCCCGCCCTCGAGCCCGAGCCGGTGCCGCAGCCAGCCCGCGGCCGCGACCGCTACACCGGCGACCGGGAGCGCGAACAGGACGTCCAGGCCCAGGTAGGGCACGTGTGAGAGCAGCGGGCTGCCGTCGGTGTACGCCAGAGCGTGCACCCACAGCATCGCGCCCACGGCGAGCATCGTGGCGAGCAGCAGCTGATGTCGCGTATGGTGGAAAAGGTTGTCGGCTTGACGGGTGGGTTGTGATCTGCCCGCAAACCGGATCGATCGTCTATGTGACGACTCGCGCATCGCAAGACCTCCTCTTTCGGGCGCGAGGACCGGTGCTTCGCAGCAAGCCGCAACCTCCGCCGGTGGTTGGGGCCACCGGCGGGCTGCGCGCTTGCCGCTGAGTCGCGGCGCCGCGGAGTGGTCCGTGGCAGCGGCACCAGCGAGTCCTGCTCGGTGCCTCCTCTCCTCGGGGGGTACGGGTGGCTCGTCGGGACCTGCGGGGTTCCGGGTGGAACGGTTGGCTCAGTGATCCTGGTGCTCCGGGGCCTCACCCGGCAGCTGGACTGGAATCCGGACCGCGTCACCACCGCGGGTCCAGCGAAGGTACAGCGGCGGCAGCTCCGGGTCGCCCTGCTGCGGCACGGAGACGTCGAAGTAGAGCGTGCCCTGCACGGCCGACCCCGGGCCGAGCCGGGACAGGTCGCCGATCGTGTCGGCGGTCAGCGGCAGCGGGTCGCCGGACCGGCCGCCGGTGACGGTGAACTCGTCGACCAGGCTGAACGGCTCCGTCCCGGACCGCGTGTTCGTTAATGTGACCATGACTCCGAGCCGGACCTCATCGCCGGTGGGTGCGCCGGGCATCATCTGGTCCGGCATCAGGTACCCGCCTTGATCGTTCATGACGTGGTTGAGAGTCGCCCACTCGGAGTCTTCGACCTCGACGGTGAGGCCGGCGAGGGTGGCGTTGGTGCCTTCGGCGACAGCAGCCGGGCCAGCGAGCTTGCTCCAGGCGAGGAGGCTCAGGCTGGCGAGGGTCATCAGTACGACAGCCCCGCCGATCGCAGTGCGGCGCACGGTGGGCCCGCGGCGTGCTGTAAGCCCCATGGCCTCTCCGGAAGTTCGGCCGCAGCGGGTGTCCGAGTTGCGTGGTTCGAGAAATCCGCTACGTGGGGATGATTGTTGCTGGGTCGTTCCGAAGTGTAGGGCTGTCCGGGTGGCGCGAGGTATGACGTGGTTCCCCTAGTGGGCGAGGGTGTGTGGCCGGGTCGGGGTGGCGACCGGCCGGACCGGGGGGTCAGGTGCCGCTCAACGCGGGGCGCTTACACCGAGGTGCTGGTGGGGTCGAGCAGCCCCAGCCGGTAGGCGACCGTGAGGGTCTCCGCCCGGTTCCGGGTGCCGAGCTTGCGGTAGAGCCGGGCTTGGGTGTTCTCGACCGTCTTGGCGGCGATCCCGAGCGTCCGGGCCGCCTGCCGGATCGTCTGCCCGACCGCCAGCAGGCCGAGGATGTCCTGCTCGCGGGCGGTGAGGTCGGGCATGCCGGAGCCGCGCTCCGCGTGCCGGACCGCCATCCAACCGGCCAGCTCGGTGGCGTGGCCGGCGCTGAGCGCGACGTAGCCCCGGGAGATCAGCGACAGCACCTCCGGTAGGTCGTCGGGCACGTCGTCGGCGTGCACGACGGCCCGGGCGCCGGTGGCGAGCAGGTCGGTCACCACGGCTAGGTCCGGCTGGGCGGACTGGACCACCACCACCGCGGTGTCGAGGCTGGCCGGCAGCAGCCAGTCCCGGTCGCTCGGGTCGACCAGCACGGTGATCACCGGCCCACGGTGCCAGCGGGCCCAGTGGTCCTGGTGCAGCGGCTGCTGGGACCGGGCGTGCACGAACGGCAGGCCCCGCCCGACCAGCGTCTGCACCAGCTGGTTGAGCACCGGACCGGGCGGGCCGCACACCACCGCCAGCGGCGGCTGGCCTGGCTGCCAGAGCCGGGCCTCGCCGTTGGTCTTCGGCGGCTCGACCAGCCCCAGCGCGATCGCCCGCGAAACCGCCAGGCTCTGGCTGCCGACCCCGAACTTCGCGTACACCCGCCGCTTGTGGTTGTCCACCGTGTGCGGACTGATCCGGAGCAGCCGGGCGATGTCGGAGACCGTGTGGCCGGAGCTCATCAGCGAGATGACTCCCAGCTCGCGGTCGGTCAGGGCCTGCCCGTCGGGCGCCGTGAGCGGGCCGGTGTGCGCCCGGCGGGTCCGCTGCCGCAGCAGCTTCAGGACCGCGTCCAGGCCCCGCGAGCTGGGCACGAACGAGGTGACGCCGGCCCGCACCGCCTCCGCGAGCAGCTCCAGCGACAGGCTGGTGTACGCCACCACCAGATCCACCCCCGGGAAGGCGGTGCGGATCTCGCGCAGGGTCCGGACGGTACGGGCGGTGAGCGCCTCGACGTCGATCAGGCACACGTCCGGGCGGCCGAGCGCGCAGAGCGTATGCAGGCCGTGCGGGGTGTCGGTGTGACCGACCACAGTGAACCCACGGGCATCCGAGAAGTATGCCGCCAGCGCCTCCCGCACTAGTCGACGGTCGGACTGAACCACCAGGCGGGCGGGTCGCAGACCCAGGTCGGCCATAGTTGTCTCTCCGAAGAGCTGACTTCTGGCCCCCGTGGTTAACCGATTGTAAGGTCGGCCTGCGGTCATCGCCACCCCGGCCGCATCTCCCGTGACCGCTGCGCGTCGCGGCTCGCCCGGGCTGCGGAGATGACGCCGGGTCGTCGTATCAATGCGGTATGTGTGTCGCGTGACAAACCCCAGGTTCTGGGCCTTCTCCGCCTCCCCGATGGACCGGCGCGCTCGGCTGAGCGTGCGGCCGCTGGCGGTCGGGACGGTGGCACCATCGCTGTGATGCTGATCACTGGCTCGGCCGTCGCGACAAGTACCAGCGCATCCTCGACCGGATCACCGGGTACGTCGACCAGCGGGGCGCGCTCGCCGACGGGCTGCGGATGGCGCCGCCGGACCTGACCTGACCCGCCGGCGGTGGTCAGCCGACGTTCTTGAGCGCCTCCCGGGCCGACAGTGTGGCCAGCCGGGACTGGTGGGTGCCGACGAACGTACGCACCGCCGCCGGGTCGGTCTTCGCGTACTCCCGCAACGCCCAGCCGATCGCCTTCCGGACGAAGAAGTCCGGGTGATGGGCCTGCACGGTGCAGTACCGGAACAGCCGGCCGGGGTCGGTGGCTTCCTTGCAGGTGAGCTGGTGCAGGATCGCCGTCCGGACCAGCCACCGGTCCGAGTCGGTCAGCCAAGTGTCGGTGACGGCGACCAGCTCGGGGTGCTGGCCGACCAGTGGCCCGACCAGGTGGGCCGCGAGCGCGTCCACGGTGTCCCACCAGGAGTGGGTGACGACCAGGTGCCGCGCGGTGTCGATGAACCCGGGTCCGCAGCCGCGGGCGTGCCGGCGCAGCAGACCGCACGCGAAGTACTTGTACTCCCGCTCCGGGAGCCGCCAGCAGGCCCGGGCCACCGCCGCCAGGTCCGGCTCGGTGGGCCGACCCAGCCCCGCCAGGACCTCCCGGGTCAGCGCCTTCTGGGCCGGGCCCGGGATGCCCAGGAACCGGAACTGGTCGCGCATGTACGCCGCCATCGGCGCCGCCCGGTCCGGGTCCCGGGCGGCCTCGTACGCCCGGGACAGCCGGTCCATGATCTCGTCGGCCAGCGGGGTCGACTGCGGCATGCTGCCGATCATGCCATCTACGCACCCCGGCACGTGCGGTACGGTGAGCCCGATGGGCAGCTCCCGACCGGCGGCCGGCGGTGGCCGGTGGGTGGAGGTCGACCCGGCCCGGCTGCCGGAGTGGCTGGCCGGCTTCACCGCCCGGCACGGTGACTCGACGACGGTCGCGGTCGGTGCCGGCCGGGTGCTGGTGATCACCGGGGCGGACGGCGCGGCCGCCGAGCTGCATCCGCCGCCGGGTACGGCGGTGGGCGGGGCGGAGCTGGCCCGGTTCCTGGCCGACGTGCAGGCGCCGCGGCGGCTCGGGCTGCTGCTGGCCCGCAAGTCCGCGGCGGCGGTCGGGGTGGCCCACGGGGACCGGCTGGTGCGCTCGAAGGTCGACTCCTGGTACGTGCAGGGACGGACCGCGGCCGGCGGGCAGTCACAGCAGCGGTTCGCCCGCCGGCGCGGGAACCAGGCGGCGGCCGCCGCCGGCAAGGCCGCCGACATCGTGGCCCGGGTGCTGCTGCCGGTGGCCGGGCAGCTGGCGGCGGTGGTGACCGGCGGCGACCGGCGCACGGTGGACAGCATCCTGGCCGACCCGCGGCTGCTCCGGCTGGCCGGGCTCCGGGCCGAGCGTCACCTGCCGGTGCCCACCCCGAACCTGGCGGTGCTGCAGGCGGCGGTGCCGGCCGCCCGGGCGGTCCACATCCATCTGCCGGCGCCAGTGGCTGAACCCGATGCCGGCGGCGCGGGCTACACTGGTGCCGTGCTTCGCTGCGAAGACTGACCAGCCCCGCACCGACCGGTGCCCGCACGACCGGCCGGTGCAGATGCCTGTCCGCGATCAGCCTTCCATCCGAAAGCGAGTGCCTTCCGATGATTACCGCCACCGGCCTGGAGCTCCGTGCCGGCAGCCGGATCCTGCTGTCCGGCGCGGACCTGCGAGTGCAGCCCGGCGACCGGATCGGCCTGGTCGGGCGCAACGGCGCGGGCAAGACCACCACCCTGAGCGTGCTGGCCGGCGAGACCGGCCCGTACGCTGGGGCGGTCCAGCGCCGCGGCCCGGTCGGCTACCTGCCGCAGGACCCGCGTACCGGCGATCTGGACGGGCTGGCCGCCGACCGGGTGCTGTCCGCCCGCGGCCTGGACAGCCTGCTGGCGGAGCTGCAGGACCTGGAGGCGCGGCTCGGCACCGGCGACGAGCGGCTGCTGCGGCGCTACGGTGCCCGCCAGGACCGGTTCGCCAGCCTCGGCGGGTACGCGGCCGAGGCCGAGGCGGCCCGGATCTGCGCCAACCTGGGGCTGCCGGACCGGGTGCTGTCCCAGCCGCTGCGCACGCTGTCGGGCGGGCAGCGGCGCCGGGTCGAGCTGGCCCGGATCCTGTTCCGGGACGCCGGTTCCACCGGCACCCTGCTGCTGGACGAGCCGACCAACCACCTCGACGCGGACTCGATCGGCTGGCTGCGCGGGTTCCTGGCCGGCCACCCGGGCGGACTGGTGGTGGTCAGCCACAACACCGAGCTGCTGGCGGCGGTGGTCAACCGGGTGTGGCTCCTGGACGCCACCCGGGGTGAAGTCGACGCGTACCACCTGGGCTGGCGCGCCTACCTGGAGCAGCGTGAGACCGACCAGCGCCGCCGCCGGCGGGAGCGGACCAACGCCGAGCGCAAGGCCGGTGCGTTGCTGGTGCAGGCGGGCAAGATGCGGGCGAAGGCCACCAAGGCCACGGCCGCCAAGAACATGGCCCGCCGGGCCGAGCGGATGCTGGCCGGCCTGGCCGACGAACCGACCGCCGAGCGGGTGGCGAAGGTCCGGTTCCCGACCCCGGCGCCGTGCGGGAAGACTCCGCTGCGGGCGACCGGACTGTCCAAGTCGTACGGCTCGCTGGAAGTGTTCTGCGACGTGGATGTGGCGATCGACCGCGGCGCCCGGGTGGCGATCCTCGGCCTCAACGGCGCCGGCAAGACCACCCTGCTGCGGATGCTGGCCGGCTGGCTGGCACCGGACACCGGCACAGTGGAGCCCGGACACGGGCTGCGGATCGGCTACTACGCCCAGGAACACGAGACCCTGGAGGTGACGCGCACGGTGCGGGAGCACATGCGGTCAGCGGCGGTCGCGGCCACGCGACTCGCCGCCAACGGCGCTGCGGCACCGGGCCTGCCCGACTCGGAGCTGCGGCGGATTCTCGGTGCGTTCCTGTTCTCCGGCGACGACGCCGACAAGCCGGCCGGAGTGCTCTCCGGTGGCGAGAAGACCCGGCTGGCGCTGGCCACACTTGTCTGCTCCGGAGCCAACGTGCTACTGCTGGACGAGCCCACCAACAACCTGGACCCGGTCAGCCGGGAGCAGGTGCTGGACGCGATCGCCCGGTTCAGCGGCGCGATCGTGCTGGTCACCCACGACCCGGGGGCGGTGGCCGCGCTCAAGCCGGACCGGGCGATCCTGCTGCCGGACGGGGCCGAGGACGCCTGGAGCGACGACCTGCTGGAGCTGGTCGAGCTGGCCTGACTGGTTTACGGCCGGTTGTGGCCGATCGGGCGAGTCGGGTTCCGGACAGTGACTCGCGTGTCGGTTGGCGTAAAGATGATGTTTGGCGCATGATCGTCGGAGGTGGTCCAATAGATACTGGACTACGTCCGCACCACCGTGACCGAACTGCACTGTCTGGGACGTGAGGAAGAAACATGACAGCCACCGGCACCACCACCAGCCCGGAGAAGGGACGAAGGATTGTCGGAGCAGAGCGGCAGACGCTCGCCAAGGACCTGGTCAAGCGGTACACGGACGGCGAGAGCATCCGTGCGCTCGCTTCGTCCACCGGTCGGTCGTACGGGTTCGTGCACCGGGTGCTGACCGAGTCCGGGGTGCAGCTGCGCCAGCGCGGGGGTGCCCGCCGCCGGAAGAAGGCGTGAGGACCTGGCCGGGCGCCGCCGCCGGCCGGAGGCGCGGCGTCCGGCCGGTTCCAGCGCCGGGTAGTAGGTAGGTGCCCGTGACACCATCCGGGGTGCGGCTGGATCGGGACGGGCCGGTGGCGATCGTCGAGCTGTGCCGGCCCGAGGTGCGCAATGCCCAGACCCCGCAGATGTGGGGCGAGCTGCGGGAGATCGGCCGGCGGCTGCCGGGTGACGTGCGGCTGGTGGTGGTACGCGGGCAGGGACCGGCGTTCTCCGCCGGGCTGGACCGGTCGGTGCTCGGCAGCGGGCTGGTCGCCGAGCTCGCCGGCCTCCCGCCGGAGGTGGCCGCCGACCGGATCGCCGAGTTCCAGCAGGCGTTCGGATGGCTGCGCCGCCCCGACCTGGTGACCGTCGCGGCGGTGCAGGGGCACGCGGTCGGGGCCGGGTTCCAGCTCGCGCTCGCCTGCGACCTGCGGGTGCTGACCGAGGACGCGCAGCTCACGATGGCCGAGGTGACCCTCGGCCTGGTGCCCGACCTGGGCGGCAGCAAGCGGCTGGTGGAGCTGGTCGGCTACGCCCGGGCGCTGGAGATCTGCCTGACCGGCCGGCGGGTGGACGCGGCCGAGGCGCTGCGGGTCGGGCTGGCCAACCTGGTGGTGCCCGGACCCGAGCTGGCCGCCGCGGTCGCCGACCTAACCGCCGCCGTGCTGGCGGCCGACCGGAACGCCGTGGTCGAGATCAAGGCGCTGCTGGCCGGCGCCGCCGCCCGCGCGTACCCGGACCAGGAGCGGGCCGAACGGGAGGCGCAGGTGCGCCGGCTGCGGGACCTGGCCGGCGCCGGCGAGTGATTCACCGGTGGCGAACGCCGGCCTGAACCAGGACTAATTCGACGCCCCCGGAGGTTCCCCATGGGGACGTGGACAGGACGGGAGGCGGCGGGTGGCACAACCGATGGGCGGCGCCGGGATGAGCGGCGGTGGCTGGGGCACGCTGCGCGCGCTGCGGCGCCAGGACGAGGTGACGGCCCACCGGGTGCGTCCCGGCACCGCCCAGCGGGTGCTGGCGTTCGCCCGACCCTACCGGCGCGAGATCAGCGTCTTCCTGGTCACCGTGGTGCTGGCCGCCGGAATCGGGGTGGCCACCCCGGTGATCGCCGGCCGGGTGGTGGACGCGATCACCGGCGGCGCCGCCGGCGCCGGGCGGACGGTGGTGCTGCTGGCCATGATATTCGCCGGGCTGGCGATCGTCGACGCCGGCCTGCAGCTGCTGCAGCGGTGGTACTCGGCGCGGATCGGCGAGGGCATCATCCTGGACCTGCGGGCGGGCGTGTACGACCACGTGCAGCGGATGCCGCTGCAGTTCTTCTCCCGCACCCAGACCGGCGCGCTGGTCAGCCGGCTCAACAACGACGTGCTGGGGGCGCAGCGCGCGTTCACCACCACTCTGTCCGGAGTGGTCAGCAACGTCATCCAGCTGGTGCTGACCGCCGCCGTGATGTTCGCCCTGTCCTGGCAGATCACCGCGCTGTCGCTGGTGCTGCTGCCGGCGTTCGTGCTGCCGGCCCGCCGGGTCGGGCGCAAGCTCGCCGAGCTGACCCGCGAGTCCTATGTGCTCGACGCGCAGATGAGCTCCACGATGACCGAGCGGTTCGGGGTCGGCGGCGCGCTGCTGGTCAAGCTGTTCGGGCGCCCGGAGACCGAGGCGCAGCGGTTCCGGCAGCGGGCGGCCCGGGTCCGCGACATCGGCGTCCGGCAGGCGATCTTCGCCCGTACCTTCTTCGTGGCGATGCTGCTGGTGGCCCTGCTGGCGCAGGCGCTGACCTACGGCCTGGGCGGGTGGCTGGCGGTGGAGGGGCAGATCAGCGCCGGCACCGTGGTGACGCTGGCGCTGCTGCTGACCCGGCTGTACGGGCCGCTGACCGAGCTGGCGAACGTACGGGTGGACGTGATGAGCGCGCTGGTCTCGTTCGACCGGGTCTTCGAGGTGCTGGACCTGGCGCCGGCGATCGCGCAGCGCCCGGGAGCCGTGCCGCTGCCAGCCGGCAGTGCCCGACGGGCCGGCGCCGGTGCGGCGCGGGTGGAGCTGCGGGACGTGCACTTCCGCTACCCGTCCGCGGCCGAGGTCTCGCTGGCATCGCTGGAGGACGTGGCGGTGCTGGACCGCACCGTGTCCGCCCCGGTGCTGCAGGGCGTTTCGTTCACTGTGGAGCCGGGTCAGCTGGTGGCGCTGGTCGGCCCGTCCGGCGCCGGCAAGACCACCACCTCCATGCTGGTGCCCCGGATCTACGACGTGACCTCGGGTGCGGTGCTGGTCAATGGAGTCGACGTGCGGGACCTCCAGCTCGGCAGCCTGCGCGACTCGATCGGCGTGGTCACCCAGGACGCCCACCTGTTCCACGAGACGATCGCCGAGAACCTGCGCTACGCCCGCCCCGCCGCCACCGACGAGCAGCTCTGGGACGCCCTGGCCGGAGCTCAGCTCGCGGATCTGGTCCGGTCCCTGCCGGACGGCCTGGACACCGTGGTGGGGGAGCGCGGCTACCGGTTCTCGGGTGGCGAGAAGCAGCGGATCGCGATCGCCCGGCTGCTGCTGAAGGCACCGTCCATCGTGATCCTGGACGAGGCGACCGCCCACCTGGACTCGGAGTCCGAGGCGGCGGTGCAGCGCGCCCTCTCGGTGGCGCTGACCGGGCGTACCTCGCTGGTGATCGCGCACCGGCTCTCGACCGTCCGCAACGCCGACCGGATCGTGGTGCTCGACCGGGGCCGGGTGGTGGAGCAGGGTGGCCACGACGAGCTGGTGGCCGCCGGCGGCCTGTACGCGGACCTCTACCGCACCCAGTTCGCGGTCGCCGCGTAGCAGGCGGCCCGCTACCATCCGCGGGCGGCGCCGCCGTCGACCGGCACCGCGATCCCGGTTAGGTAGCTGGCGGCCGGGGAGAGCAGGAACGCGGCCACCCGGCCGAACTCGGCCGGGTCGCCGAGCCGGCCCAGCGGGATCGCCGCCTCCGAGTCGGCCCGGGCCCGGTCCGGGTCCCCGGCGGCGGCGAACAGCTCCCGGATCCGGTCGGTCAGGATCCGGTGCGGCAGCAGGCTGACCACCCGCACCCCGCGCGGCGCGCACTCGTCGGCCAGGTCCTTGGCGAACCCGGCCAGCCCGGGACGCAGGCCGTTGGACAGGCCGAGCCCGGGCACCGGGCTGCGTACCGAGCTGGACAGCACCAGCGCCACCGCACCACCCGGGCCGAGCGCACCGGCCGCCGTCCGGGCCAGCCGGACCGGTCCCAGGAACACCGTCTCGAACGCGGTCCGCCACTGCGCGTCGGTGAGCTGCCCGGCGGCGCCCGGTGCCGGCCCGCCTACCGAGACCAGCGCACCGTCCAGCCGCCCGTACCCCTGCTTCGCCGTGTCGACCAGCCGCTGCGCGGTCGCCGGGTCGGCCAGGTCGGCGGCCACGCCGAGCGCCCGGCCGTCGCCGCCTAGCGTCTCGACCGCCGCCGCCAGCCGGTCCGGGTCCCGGGCGCAGACCACCACCCGCGCGCCGTCTTCCACCAGTGCCTGGGCGGTCGCGAAGCCGAGGCCGCGCGAGGCGCCGGTGAGCAGGTACACCCGATCTGCCAGCCCGAGGTTCATAACCCGCCATCTTGCCATCCGCCGGTGGGCACACTTGACTTCGAGTGCACTCGAAGCGGAAGGCTGGACCCATGGCGCAGCAGACGACCGATCCGACCGGCACGCTGAACGTGGGCGAGGCGGCCGCCCGGAGCGGGCTCACCCCGCACACCCTGCGCTGGTACGAGCGGGAGGGGCTGGTCGCACCGGTCGGCCGGGACCCGGCCGGCCGGCGCCGGTACACCGAGGCCGACCTGGCCTGGCTTGGCCTGCTCACCCGGCTGCGCCGGACTGGCATGCCGGTGCGGGACATGCGGCGGTACGCGGAGCTGGCCCGCGAGGGCGAGCACACCGTGCCGGACCGGCTGCGGCTGTTCGAGGCGCACCGGGAACGGGTGCTGGCCCGGATCGCCGGGCTGCAGGCCGACCTGGACGCCCTCAACTACAAGATCGAGATTTACGGGAAGCTGGTGGAGTCGACGTGAGAGTGCGCAAGCTGGGTGTGGACGGGCCGCAGGTGCCGGCGATCGGCCTGGGATGCATGGGCATGAGCGGTGGGTACGGGCAGCCGGACGACCCGGAGTCGATCCGGACCCTGCATCGGGCGCTCGACCTCGGGGTGAGCCACCTCGACACCGCGGACATGTACGACCTGGGCGGGAACGAGCAGCTGATCGGGCCGGTGGTCGCGGCCCGGCGGGACGAGGTCTTCCTGGCCACCAAGTCCGGCTGGGTGAAGCAGGCGTGCGACGAATCGCTGCGGCGGCTCGGGATCGACACCATCGACCTCTACTACGCGCACCGTCGCAACCCGGACACCCCGGTCGAGGAGACGGTGGCCGCGATGGCTGAGCTGGTGGTGGCCGCCGGGAAGGTCCGCTACCTCGGGATCTCCGAGGTCAGCCCGGCCACCCTGCGGGCCGCCCATGCGGTCCACCCGATCGCGGCGGTGCAGCTGGAGTACTCGCTGTTCACGCGGAACGTGGTGGAGGGGGAGATGCTGGCGACCTGCCGGGAGCTGGGGATCGCGGTGGTCGCGTACTCCCCGGTGGGGCGGGGCATGCTGACCGGGACGGTCACCTCCCGGGACGACCTGGCCGAGCGGGACGCGCGCCGGACCGCTCCCCGGTTCGCGGAGGAGAACCTGGGCCGCAACCTGGCGTTGGTGGCGGCGCTGCGGTCGGTCGCGGCGGAGATCGGCTGCACCCCGGCCCAGGCGGCGCTGGCATGGGTGCTGGCGCAGGGCGAGGACATCGTGGCGATCCCGGGCACCAAGCGGGTCGGCTACCTGGTCGAGAACGCCGCGGCCGGCGCGGTGGTGCTCGCCGACGACCAGCTGGCCCGGCTGAGCGCGGCGGTGCCGGCCGGGTCGGTGGCCGGCGATCGGGTACCCGAGTCGGCGCTGCGGCTGACCGGCCACTGACCGCAGCCGGCCCGGCTGACCTCCGGGGTTCAGCGGCGGACCGCGGGTTTCAGCGGCGGACCGCGGCCTCGACCAGGTCCAGCACCGGCCCGAGGTGGTCGGCCGGGCGGCCCATCGCCAGGTGCAGCACCAGCCCGTCGTAGGCCAGCTCCAGGAACTGCGCCAGCACATCCAGCGGGACGTCCTCCCGCAGCACCCCGACCTCCCGCTGGCGGGCCAGCCGATCCCGGGTGGCGGCGGCCACCGCCTCCGCCCGGGCCGCCCACCGGGTCGCGAACTCCGGGTCGGTGCGCAGCCGCCGGGACACCTCCAGCTGGCTGCCGAGCCAGCCGACGGTCTCCGGCGCGGCGGCCCGGGCCAGCAGGTCCCACATCACCTGCACCAGGCCGTGGCGCGCGACCGTCTCGGCCATCGCCGCCGCGTCGTCCTCGGCGACCGCCAGGAACAGCGACTCCTTGTCCCGGAAGTGGTGGAAGATCGCGCCCCGGGACAGCCCGGTCTCCTGCTCCAGCCGGCGGACGGTGGCTCCCTCGTACCCGTGCCGGGCAAAGCAGGTCCGGGCGCCGGCGAGGATCTCCTGCCGGCGCGCGTCGAGCTGGTGCTGGCTCACCCGGGGCACAGCTCGATCGTGGCAGGCCCGCCGGTGGGATGCAATCCGTACGTACGGATTGCATCCCACCGGCGGCCGGTCAGGTCAGGCCGAGGCGCTGGCCATCACGTTCAGCCCGCAGCACAGGCAGAGCACCACCAGCACCCCGACCAGCAGGCCGATCGTGATGCCCATCCCGTTGTACTTCTGCGGCGGCGGGCCCAGCGAGCCCTTCGAGTACCCCCACAGCGGCGCCCGGTACTCCAGCTCCACCGGCGGCTGGCCCGGCTGGACCGGCACCGCGAGGTCGGCCGGCCCCACCTTCGGGGGCAGGAAGTACGGCACGTACACGTGCAGGTGGTGCTGGCCGGGCTGGACCGGGACGACATTGCGGCCCCACACCGCCGGCACCTCGTAGCCGTTCAGGAAGATCTTCGGCTTGAGGAAGGAGAAGAAGAACGACAGCCACATGAACTTGGTGGTCACCGCGATCGCCGGCTGCCCGCCGGGACCGGGCGGCGGCTGTTGCGGGTACGGCGGTTGCTGGGGGTGGTGCTGCGGATACGGCCCGGTCATGCAGGTCCTCCTACGGGTGGTTCACGGGACAACAGGGCAGTATGCCGTCTCTACGCAACCCCGGGTGTGCCCGGAGGCGGATAACCGGTTGCCGGTGATCGGCCCCGGCTGGCACACTCGCGCCGTCACCCAAGCGCCGGGGGCTGCCCGGCCGGCCGGAAGGAGGTTGCGATGCCTGCGACTGTCGTGCGCGCCACGCTGCCCTCCTGCCGACCGACCGAAGGGACCATCCCGCCGTGCGTGACTATTCTGCCCTGCCGGACGATTCTGCCCTGCCCGACGACGACCCACCCGCCCGCCGCCGCCGTCCGCGGCGCGCCACCCGCTTCGACGACGACCCACCAGCGACGCTGAGCCGGTCCCGGCGCAGACCGCCGCCGGAGCCCGACGACACTCCGCAGACCGGCGACCGGTGGTCCAGCTGGGACCTGTCCGCCGCCGGGGAGCAGGGTCCGCGACCCTACCCGGACTGGCTGGTGACCGAGCTGGCCGCGGTCGACACCGAGCTCGGGGTGCTCAAGACCGGCAAGGAGGCCGACGTCCACCTGGTGGACCGGGCGGTGCCGGACACCGACCGGGGCTGCCTGCTCGCGGCCAAGCGGTACCGGGACCCGCAGCACCGGCTGTTCCACCGGGACGCCGGATACCTGGAGGGGCGCCGGGTGCGGCGCTCCCGGGAGACCCGGGCGATGGCCCACCGGACCGGCTTCGGCCGGCAGGTGATCGCCGGGCAGTGGGCGGCCGCCGAGTTCGCCGTGCTCGGCCGGCTGTGGGAGTCGGCCAGCCGGTTCCCGGGCGGGCCGGTCGCGCCCTACCCCGTCCAGCTGCTCGGCACCGAGATCCTGATGGAGTTCATCGGCGACCCGGACACCGGACAGGCGGCCCCCAGGCTGGCCCAGCTCCGCCCGACCCCGGTCCAGCTCGCCGACCTCTGGGAGCGGCTCGTGGCCGCCCTCCGCCTGCTCGCCACCATCGGCCTCACCCACGGCGACCTGTCCCCGTACAACGTCCTCGTGCTCCAGGACCGGCCGATCCTGATCGACCTGCCCCAGGTGGTGGACCTGGTCGCCAACCCGCGCGCCCCGCAGCTGCTGGCCCGGGACGTGCGGGTGATCTGCGACTGGTTCACCGCCCGGGGGCTGCCGGACCCGGACCCGGCCGGCCTGACCGCCATCCTGCGCTCCGACGCCGGCCTGCGCTGACCCGCTTCCCTGCGGGTTACAGCAGGCTGCGCAGCACGTACGGCAGGATGCCGCCGTGCCGGTAGTAGCCGGCCTCGGCCGGGGTGTCGATCCGGACCCGGGCGTCGAACGCGACTCCGGTGTCGGTGCTGACCCGGACCGTCTCCGGGGTGCCGCCGTCGTTGAGCGCGGTGATGCCGGTGACCGAGAACGTCTCGGTGCCGGTCAGGCCGAGCGAGGCCGCGGTCTGGCCGGCCGGGTACTGCAGCGGCAGCACCCCCATCCCGAGCAGGTTGGAGCGGTGGATCCGCTCGTACGACTCGGCCAGCACCGCCCGCACGCCCAGCAGCGCGGTGCCCTTGGCGGCCCAGTCCCGCGACGACCCGGAGCCGTACTCCTTGCCGGCCAGCACCACCAGCGGCACCTCGGCCGCCTGGTAGGCCACCGAGGCGTCGTAGATGGTGGCCTGCTCGCCGGTCAGGTGGTTGACCGTGAACCCGCCCTCCACACCGGGGACCAGCTGGTTGCGGAGCCGGATGTTCGCGAACGTCCCTCGGATCATCACCTCGTGGTTGCCGCGCCGGCTGCCGTAGGAGTTGAACTGGTGCCGGGCCACCCCGTGGTCGAGCAGGTACCGCCCGGCCGGGGAGTCCGGCTGGATCGAGCCGGCCGGCGAGATGTGGTCGGTGGTCACCGAGTCGCCGAGCATCGCCAGCACCCGGGCACCGGCGATGTCGTGTACCGGCTGCGGCTCGCGGGTCATCGCGTCGAAGTAGGGCGGCTTGCGCACGTAGGTGGACTCGCCGTCCCAGGTGAAGATGTCCCCGGACGGGGTGGGCAGCGAGCGCCAGCGCTCGTCCCCGGCGAACACGTCGGCGTAGTCCCTTGTGAACATATCGCTCGCGATCGCCGAGGCGATCACGTCCTGGATCTCGGCCGAGCTCGGCCAGATGTCGCGCAGGTGGACCGGCCGCCCGTCCGCGCCGGTGCCCAGCGGCTCGGTGGCCAGGTCGATGTCCATTGTGCCGGCCAGCGCGTAGGCCACCACCAGCGGTGGGGAGGCCAGGTAGTTCATCCGCACGTCCGGGTTGATCCGGCCCTCGAAGTTGCGGTTGCCGGACAGCACCGACACCACCGCCAGGTCGCGCTCGGCGACCGCCGCCGAGATCTCCTCGGCCAGCGGCCCGGAGTTGCCGATGCAGGTGGTGCAGCCGTAACCGACCAGGTGGAACCCGAGCTTCTCCAGGTACGGCGTCAGGCCGGCCCGGTCGTAGTAGTTCATCACCACCTTGGACCCGGGCGCCAGCGAGGTCTTCACCCACGGCTTGCGGGACAGTCCCTTCTCGACCGCGTTGCGGGCCAGCAGTGCCGCCCCGATCATCACCTGCGGGTTGGAGGTGTTGGTGCAGGAGGTGATCGCGGCGATCACCACCGCCCCGTGGTCCAGCTCGAACTGGTTGCCGTCGGCGGTGTCCACCAGCACCGGTGCCGACGGGCGGCCGTTCGCACCGCGGGCGGCCGACGCGAGGTCGCGGGGGGCGTCGGCCGGGTCGTCCGGATGCCCGTACGCGGGGGAGTCGCTGGCCGGGAACGACTCGTCGCTCGACTCGTCGGCCGACCCGGTCTGCCCGCCTCCGTCCGGGTTGACCAGCGTGGACAGTGCCCCGCGGAACAGCGCCTTCGCGTTGCTCAGCGGCACCCGGTCCTGCGGCCGGCGCGGCCCGGCCAGCGACGGCTCCACGGTGGACAGGTCGAGCGACAGGTGGGTGGAGTAGGCCGGCTCGGCGGCCGGGTCGTGCCACAGCCCCTGCCGCTTCGCGTACGCCTCGACCAGCGCCAGCTGGTGCGGGTCCCGGCCGGTCATCCGCAGGTACCGGATCGTCTCCGCATCGACCGGGAAGATCGCCACTGTGGAGCCGTACTCCGGGGACATGTTGCCGATGGTGGCCCGGTTCGCGACCGGCACCGCCGCCACCCCGGAGCCGTAGAACTCGACGAACTTGCCGACCACCCCGTGCTGGCGCAGCAGCTCGGTGATGGTCAGCACCAGGTCGGTGGCGGTGGCCCCCTCCGGCAGCTCCCCGTCGAGCCGGAACCCGACCACCTTCGGGATCAGCATCGACACCGGCTGCCCGAGCATCGCCGCCTCGGCCTCGATCCCGCCGACCCCCCAGCCGAGCACCCCGAGCCCGTTCACCATCGTCGTGTGCGAGTCGGTGCCCACCAGCGTGTCTGGATACGCCTGCCCGCTCCGGGTCATCACCACGTGCGCCAGGTACTCGATGTTGACCTGGTGCACGATCCCGGTGCCCGGTGGCACCACCGCAAGCTCGGCCAGCGCGCGCTGGCCCCACCGCAGCAGCTGGTAGCGCTCCTGGTTGCGCTCGTACTCCAGCTCCACGTTGCGGGCGAACGCGTCCGGGCGGCCGAACACGTCGGCCACCACCGAGTGGTCGATCACCAGCTGGGCCGGGGCGAGCGGGTTCACCCGGGCCGGGTCGCCGCCGAGGTCGCGGACCGCCTCCCGCATCGTGGCCAGGTCCACCACGCACGGGACCCCGGTAAAGTCCTGCATCAGCACCCGGCCGGGCGTGAACTGGATCTCCACGCTGGGCTCGGCCGCCGGGTCCCAGCCGGCCAGCGCCCGGACGTGGTCGGCGGTGATGTCGCGGCCGTCCTCGGTGCGCAGCAGGTTCTCCAGCAGGACCTTCAGGCTGTACGGGAGGCGTTCCTGCCCGGGCACCTGGTCCAGCGCGAAGATCTCGTAGGTCGTGTCGTCGACGGTCAGCTGGGTCCTGGCTCCGAAGCTGTCGAGGCTGGCCACGTCGGTGCTCCTTGGGTCTGGTCGCGGGTTCGCGGTCTCCTGCCGGCAAGTCTTCCGTACCCGGAGGGCGTGGACCCGGGTTAGGCGGGACTTACCCGGCACATCCCGTTCGGCTAACCAAACCGTACGTCCGTCTTGCTAGCCTCGTCAACCCACCGCCCCGCCGATCTTGGACTTGTGGTGGCGGATAAGTCGAGCACATCCGTATATATCCGCCACCACAAGTCCAAGATCGACGTGCATCGGGTCGGTCAGCGGCCGCCGGCCGATGCGGGCTCGGGGGTCCGTGCTGCCACTGCCGTGGTGGCCTCCCGCGCGACCCGGAGCTTGTCGCCCTCCACGTCCACGTTCGGCAGCAGCCGGTCCAGCCACCGCGGCAGCCACCAGGCACTCCGCTTCAGCAGCGCCAGCACCGCCGGCACCAGCGTCATCCGGACCACGAACGCGTCCAGCGCGATCGCGGTGGCCAAGGCGAACGCGACCTGCATGATGAAGTCGTCACCGGAGAGCGCGAACCCGGCGAACACGCTGATCATGATGATCGCGGCGGCGGTCACCACCCGGGAGCTGTGCTGGAACCCGGTGACGATGGCCGGGATCGGGGCCGCCCCGTGCACATGCTCCTCCCGCATTCGGGTGACCAGGAACACCTGATAGTCCATGGCCAGACCGAACACCACCCCGATCAGGAAGATCGGCAGGAAGCTGATGATCATGTTGGTCTGCTCCACCGCCAGCAGGTCGGCCGCCCAGCCCCACTGGAACACCGCCACCACCGCGCCGAACGTGGCTCCCACCGTGAGCAGGAACCCGAGCGCCGCCTTCAGCGGAACCAGCACCGACCGGAACACCAGCATCAGCAGCAGGAACGACAGCCCGACCACCAGCCCCAGGTAGGGCAGCAGCGCCGCGCCCAGCTTCCCGGTGAAGTCGATGATGATCGCGGTGCTGCCGCTGACCGAGACCTCCGCCCCGGTGTCGCTCTCCACCTGACCGGTCCGGTCCCGGATCTCGCCGACCAAGTCCTCGGTCTCGATGTCGCTCGGCCCGGTGGTCGGGATGATGGTCACCAGCGCGGTGTCGCCGGCCTGGTTGACCCGCGGCTCCGGGCCCGCCAGCGCCACCCCGTCCAGCTCGCCGACCGCCGCGATCACCTGCTGGCTGGCCGCCTGGACGTCGGCGCCGCCGCTCGCGTCGACCACCACCATCAGCGGCCCGTTCAGCCCGGGGCCGAACTTCTCCGCAATCAGGTCGTAGGCGCGCCGCTGGGTGGTGTCCTCCGGCATCGAGCCCTCGTCCGGCAGCCCGAGCCGCAGGCTCATCGCCGGGATCGCCAGCGTCAGCATCACCAGGCCGGCGATCACCAGCACCGGCACCGGCCGGCTGGTCACCAGCCGGACCCACCGGGTGCCTAGGCTCGGCTTGCCGCGCACATCGTCCACATCGTCGGCCTCCGGGTCGCGGGCGCGCAGCCCGGGGATCCGGCCACCGAGGATCAAGCGCCCGGCGAACCCGCACATCGCCGGCACCATGGTCAGCGCGATCAGCACCGACAGCGTCACCGCCAGCGCGGCCGCCAGCCCCATCTCCCGGAGGATCGGGACCCCCACCACCGACAGACCGGCCAGGGCGATCACCACCGTCAGCCCGGCGAAGACCACCGCCGAGCCGGCGGTGCCGAGCGCCCGGCCGATCGCCTCCTGACCGTCCAGCCCGGTCGACCGCTCGTGCCGGTACCGGGACACGATGAACAGCGAGTAGTCGATCGCCAGCGCGAGCCCGAGCATCATCGCCAGGGTCGGGGTGAACGAGGACACGTTGACGAACGAGGTGGCGGCGGTGACCGCACCGAGCGTGACCCCGATCCCGATGATCGCGTTCAGCAGCGGCAGGCCGGCCGCCACGAACGAGCCGAACGTGACGATCAGCACCAGCGCCGCCACCGCCAGCCCGATCAGGTCGGCGGCCCCCTGCTCGAACTCCTGCATCAGGGCCTCGCCGCCGAGCTCCACGGTCAGGCCGGCGTCCTGGGCCGGCGCCACCGCCGCGGTCAGCTCCTGGTTGGCCGCCGGCAGGGCGACGCCGAAGTCCACCTGCGCGATCGCGGCGGTCCCGTCCGGGGAGACCAGCTGCGCCTGGAACGGGTCGGCGACGCTCACCACATCCGGTATCTGGGCCAGCTCGCCCAGCGTGTCGGAGATCGCCGCCTGGTTGTCCGGGTCGGTCAGTGTCTCGCCGGGCGGTGCGAGGAAGACCACCCGGGCGGTCGCGCCGTCGGCGGCGGCCTCCGGGAACCGCTCCTCCAGCAGCTCCAGCGCCTCCATCGACTCGGTGCCCGGGATGTCGAACGAGTCGGTGGTCCCCTCGGCCAGGGCGGTCGCACCGATGCTCATTAGCGCCAGCAGACCCACCCAGAACCCGGTGACCAGCCACCGGCGCCGGAAGGCGAACCGGCCCAGCCGGTAGAGGTAGGTGGACACGCGAGTCTCCCGTCCGCAGGTCAGATCTCGTTAATGGTAGAAGCGCCGCACCGCCGGACACCGTCGCTTGCAGACAATGTGGCCCTCGGCACCCCACCGGTGTAGCCGGGCGGTCCTGAGAATCCTCTGAGAACCTGTGCCGCCTATGCTGGCCCCGATGACGAAACAGGACATTGCGGCGTGGCGGCTGTGCAGCCACGGCCTGTCCGGCGCACCGTTCGCGGCGGTGACCGGGGTGGTCGGCTGGCCGGGGGCGGTCCAGCCCGCGAGCCTGACTCTGGACGGGGTCGCCGATGCGTGAGCTGCCGCTGGCCGAGTTCCTGGAGCGGCTGGCCGCCCGGGTCCCGGCACCGGGCGGTGGGGCGGTGGCTGCCCTGCACGCCGCCCAGGCCGCCGCACTGCTGGGGATGGTCGCCCGCTACACCGACGGCCCGCGGTACGCGCCGCATCGCGAGCTGGTCGATCAGGTCCGGGCGGAGGCGGACGCGGTACGCGCGGAGGCGCTGGCCCTGGCCGAGGCGGACGCGACCGCGTTCGCGGCGGTGGCCGAGGCGTACCGGCTGCCGAACGGCACCGATCCGGAGCGGGCCGACCGGGCGGCGGCGATCGCCACGGCGCTGGCCGGGGCCGCGGAGCCGCCGGCGGCGGTGGTCGCGGTCGCGGACCGGCTGATCCGGCTGGCCGAGCGGCTGCTGCCGGTCGGGAACCCGAACGTGGTCACCGACGTGGCGGCCGCCGCCGAGGCCGCCCGGGCGGCGGCGACCACCGCCCGGATCAACGTCGAGGTCAACCTGGGCGGGGTCCGGGACGCGAGCACCCGGGACCGGCTGCGGGCGGCGGTGGCGGCGGTCGACCCGCTGGTGGCGCGGGCGGAGCGGGTCACCGAGGCGGTCCGGGCGAAGCTGGCGCGGGCGGCCGGATGAGCGGGCGGGTGCTGGCCGGCCGGGAGCTGGCGGCCACGATCCGGGCCGGGGTGGCCGAACGGGCGGCGGACGCCGGTCATCGGCCGGCGCTGGCGGTGGTCAGCGCCACCGAGGACGAGGCGAGCGCGTGGTATGTGCGCTCGATCGCGAAGGCCGCCGGCACGGTCGGGATCGAGTGCCGGCTGGTGGACCTCGGGCCGGCCGTTGGCCCGGACCAGATCACCGACACGCTCGCCCGGCTCAGCGCCGACGACCGGATCAGCGGCGTGATCCTGCAGACCCCGCTGCCCGGCGGCGCCCGGTTGGCGGCGCTGGCCGGTGCGATCGACCCGGGCAAGGACGTCGACGGCGCCAACCCGCGCTCGCTGGGCCGGTTAGCGGCCGGGTTGCCGGCCTTCCCGCCGGCCACCGCGGCGGCGGTACTGGCCATCCTGGACCACTACCGGGTGCCGCTGGCCGGCCGGCGGGCGGTAGTGGTGGGGCGCTCCACTGTGGTCGGTAAGCCGGTGGCGCAGCTGCTGCTGGACCGGGACGCCACGGTGACGGTCTGCCATTCCCGCACAGTGGACCTGCCGTCGGTCACCGGCACCGCAGAGCTGCTGGTGGTCGCGGCCGGACGCGCGCACCTGCTCGGGCCCAGGGACGTCGCACCGGGCGCGGTGGTGGTGGACGTCGGCGCCAACCCGACCCCGGACGGTGGCCTGGCCGGCGACGTGGACCCGGCGGCCGGCCAGCGGGCCGGTGCGCTCACCCCGGTGCCGGGCGGGGTCGGCCCGGTCACCACCGCACTGCTGCTGCAGCACACAATGGACGCCGCCGAGGGCGCCGGGGGTGGCGGACCAGGATGACCGCCGCGGCGGCCGGGGTGCTGCTCGGCCTGGCGCTGATCGTGCCGCTCGGGCAGCAGAACGTGTTCGTGGTCACCCAGGGCGTCGCGGTCGGCCTGCCCCGCGCGCTGCTGGCCGTGGTAGGGGCCGCCAGCTGCGACACGTTGCTGATCCTGTTGGGGGCCGGCGGGGCGTCCGCGATCCTGCACCAGATCTCCGGGCTGCGACCCACCCTGCTCGCGGCCGGCGCGGTGCTGCTGGTGTACCTGGGGGTCCGCAGCCTGCGGGCCACCGGTGGGGACGGGTTCGATGCCGAGCCGGTGATCGGCCGGCGGCAGGTGCTCGGGCGGACCGTCGCCGTGTCCCTGCTGAACCCGCACGCGATCCTGGACACGGTTGGGGTGCTGGGCGCGGCGATCGTGGCCCAGCCGGCCGGTTCCCGGGTGCCGTTCGCCGCCGGGGTGGTGGTCGCGTCGTGGCTCTGGTTCCTGTTCCTGGCCAGTGCCGCCGCGCTGCTGCGTACCGGACTGACGCCGTCCCGGCGGGTCTGGTTCGACCGCTTCTCCGGCGCGGTCCTGCTCGGCTTCGCCGGCTTCCTCGGCTACCAGTTCTGGCAGGTGATCTGAGCCGCACCGGTCCCTCGGTCGGGGTCACGCCAGCGTGTCGAGCGCGCGGTAGATGCGCTGCTCCGAGACCGGGTGGGCGGTGCCGAGCTGCTGCGCGAACAGGCTGACCCGCAGCTCCTCGATCATCCAGCCGATGCCGTCCAGCTCCGGGGCGGCCCGCCCGGCCGGCACGCCCGCGCGGGCCTGGGCGTACTCGGCCTGCACCCGCTGGACCACCGCCATCGAGCGCTGGTCCCGGTCCGGGCTGGTCGGCAGCTTCTCCAGCCGGCGCTGCGCGGCCTGCAGCCAGCGGTGCAGGTCAGCTAGCCGGGCCCAGCCGAGCTCGGCGACGAACCCGGGCCGGACCAGCCCGGCCAGCTGCTCCCGCAGGTCCGCCACAGCCGGCGCCAGCGTCGCACCCCGAGTCTGGTCCAGCCGGTCGGTCAGCTGGTTGGCGAGGGTGAGCACCGGCAGCAGGTCGGTGACCACCCCGAGGGTGCTCCGGTTCAGGCCGGCGGCCACCCGGTCCCGCAGCGCGGCGAAGCCGGCCTCGTCCCAGGCCGGCCCGCCGTGCTGCGCCACCAGTGCGTCCACCGCCGCCGCGGCGCAGTCGGCCAGCAGCGCGCGCACCCCGCCGTGCGGGTTGCGCAGCAGCGCCAGCTTCGCCGCCTCGGCCAGCCGGTCCGAGACGTACCCGGCCGGGGAGCGGCAGGTCAGCAACAGCAGCCGGCGGGTCCCGCGCGGCATGTGGTAAGCCTGCTCCGCCTCGGTGGGCAGCGCCCGTACGTCCACAGTGTCCCCCGCGTCGACCAGCGCCGGGTACGCGGTTACCGGGTGCCCGCCCCGGGACAGCTCGACCCGGCGGGGCAGGGTGCCGACCGTCCAGCCGCCCAGCCCGCGGCGCTCCACAGCGGACGCCGCCGCCGCCGCCAGGCTGGCCGCGGCGGCCGGGCGAAGCTTGTCCCGAAGCGCGGCCAGGTCCTTGCCCTCGGCCAGCGTCCGGTCCTGTTCGTCGGTGACCCGGAACGTGATCCGCAGATGCTCGGGGAGCCTCTCCGGTGCCCAGTCGCCAGCCCGCACCACCACCCCGGTCAGCTCCCGCACCGCCGCCGCCAGCGCGTCCGGCAGCGGCTCCTGGTATGGCCGCAGCATCGCCAGCACCTCGGCCGCCACCTGCGGCACCGGCACCAGCTGCCGGCGCAGCGGCTTCGGCAGGGACCGCAGCAGCGCCGTCACCAGCTCGGTGCGCAGCCCCGGCACCTGCCAGTCGAACCCGGCTCCGGCGGCCTGCTCCAGCGCCGGCAGCGGAATGTGGACGATGACTCCGTCGGCCGCCTCGCCCGGCTCGAACTGGTAGCTTACCGGGAAGCTCAGCTGCCCGTACTGCCACTGGTCCGGGTAGTCGGCCGGGTCGACCCCGGCGGCATCCGGGTTGAGCAACTGCCCGGTGGTGAGGGTGAGCAGCTCGGGCTGGCTGCGGCGGACCTGCTTCCACCACCGGTCGAAGTGGACCGACGAGACGACCTCCGGGCCGATCCGCCGATCGTAGAAGTCGAACAGCACCTCGTCGTCGGCTAGCAGGTCCCGGCGTCGGACCCGGTCCTCCAGCTCGGCGACCTGCTCCCGCAGCGCCTGGTTGGCGCCGAAGAACTCGTGGTGGGTGCGCCAGTCGCCCTCCACCAGCGCGTGCCGGATGAACAGCTCCCGGGCCAGCGCCGGGTCGATCCGTCCGAAGTTGACCAGGCGGCGGGGCACCACCGGCAGGCCGTAGAGCGACACCTTCTCGTACGCCATCACGGCGCCGCGGGCGGCGCTCCAGTGTGGCTCGCTGTAGCCGCGCTTGACCAGCTGCCCGGCCAGCGGTTCGACCCACTCCGGCTCGATCGCTGCCGCGATCCGCCCCCACAGCCGGGAGGTCTCGACCAGCTCGGCCACCATCACCCACCGGGGCGACTTGCGGAACAGCGCGGAGCCCGGCGCGATCGCGAACCGGGCACCGCGGGCGCCGAGGTACTCGTGCCGGCGGCGCGGGTCATCCGGGACTGGGTCCTTGATGCCTACATGGGACAGCAGGCCGGCCAGCAGCGACTGGTGGATCTGCGCCGGCTGCGCCGGGGTGCTGTTCAGGGAGGCGCCCAGGGTACGAGCGGTGCGGCGCAGCTGCTGCCGGACCTCCTGCCACTCGCGTACCCGAAGGTAGTTGAGGAACTCGTCACGGCACATCCGCCGGAACTGGCTGCCGGAGCGCGCCTTCTGCTGCTCCTGCAGGTACCGCCAGAGGTTGAGCAGGGCCAGGAAATCGGAGCCGGTCTCGTCCACAAACCGGGCGTGCCGGGCGTCGGCGGCCTCCCGGTGGTCGGCCGGCCGCTCCCGCGGGTCCTGGATGGACAGCGCGGCGGCGATCACCGTCACCTCCCGCAGGCAGCCGTTCCGGTCGGCCTCCAGCACCATCCGGCCCAGCCGCGGGTCGACCGGCAGCCGGGCCAGGTTGCGCCCGACCGGGGTCAGCCGGCGGTCCCGGTCCCGGTCGCGGTTCCGGTCCAGCGCGCCCAGCTCGTCCAGCAGCCGGACCCCGTCGGTGACCTGGCGGCGGTCCGGCGGGTCCAGGAACGGGAAGTCCGCCACCTCGCCCAGCCGCAGCGCGGCCATCTGCAGGATCACCGCGGCCAGGTTGGTACGCAGGATCTCCGGCTCGGTGTACGCGGGGCGGGCGGTGAAGTCGTCCTCGGAGTAGAGCCGGATGCAGATCCCGTCGGCGACCCGGCCGCACCGGCCGGCCCGTTGCTGGGCCGAGGCCTGCGAGATCGGCTCGATCGGCAGCCGCTGCACCTTCAGCCGGTGGCTGTAGCGGGAGATCCGGGCGGTGCCCGGGTCGATGACGTACCGGATGCCGGGCACGGTCAGCGAGGTCTCGGCGACGTTGGTGGCCAGCACGATCCGGCGTCCGGGGTGGGGCTGGAAGACCCGGTGCTGCTCGGCCAGCGACAGCCGGGCGAACAGCGGCAGCACCTCGGTGCCGCGCAGAGTCCGGTCCCGCTGGATCTGGCGGCGCAGCACCTCGGCGGTGTCCCGGATCTCCCGCTCGCCGGACAGGAACACCAGGATGTCGCCGGGCCCTTCGGTCGCCAGCTCACCGACCGCGTCGCAGATCGCCTGGGTCTGGTCGGTGTCGGGGTCCTCCGGCGGCCGGTAGCGGACCTGCACCGGGTAGGTCCGCCCCGACACCTCGATCACCGGCGCGCCATCGAAGTGTTGGGCGAACCGGTGCGGGTCGATGGTGGCCGAGGTGATGACGAGCCTGAAGTCCGGGCGGCGGGGGAGCAGCCGGGTCAGGTAGCCGAGCAGGAAGTCGACGTTCAGGCTCCGCTCGTGTGCCTCGTCGATGATGATCGTGTGGTAGCGGCGCAGCATCCGGTCGCCGGCCAGCTCGGCCAGCAGGATCCCGTCGGTCATCAGCTTGATCCGGGTGTGCTCGCCGACCCGGTCGGTGAAGCGGACCTGGTAGCCGACCGTCCCGCCGAGCTCGGTGCCGAGCTCAGCGGCGATCCGGTCGGCGACCGTCCGGGCGGCCAGCCGGCGCGGCTGGGTGTGCCCGATCAGGCCGGGCTGGTCCGGGCGTACCTGCAGGCAGATCTTCGGCAGCTGGGTGGTCTTGCCGGAGCCGGTCTCGCCGGCCACGATCACCACCTGGTGGTCCCGGATCGCGGCGGCGATCTCGTCCACCCGCTCGCTGATCGGCAGCTGCTCCGGGAACCGGATGGAGGAGGTGGTCGCTGTCGGCGGGGGCTGGGCAGTCATGACCTGGCCAGGATAGGCGGCCGGGCCGGTCCGCTCCCAGTGATTAGTACCGCCCCTGGGGGCGATGGTCGCCGCGCTGCCGGAGACGGAGCGGGTCGACGTCGAGAGCTGGGAGGGTGAGCCGACCTTCCGGGTGCGCGGGAAGGTGTTCGTGTTCGCGTCGCCGGACGGCTCCGGGATCTCGGTCAAGCTGCCGCGGGAGGAGGCCGAGGCGCTGGTCGCGACCGACCCGACCGTGTCCCCGTCCGGGGACGGGCTGGGCCGGCATGGCTGGGTCTCGGTCCGGCTCGGGGCGGGCCCGGACGGCGAGCGCTGGCAGCAGATGGTGGAGTGGGTGCGCTGCTCGTACGCGCTGGTGGCGCCGAAGCGGCTGGCCCGGCTGGTCGAGAGCTGAGCAGCTCAGGTCGGCGGGTCGCCGGGCCTGGACTGGTCGGCCAGGAACCGCTCCAGCTCGGCGCCGAGCTCGTCGGCGCTGGGTAGTGAGGAGAGGTCGCCGAGCAGGCTGCTGCCCTGCCGGGACTGCATCAGCACGTCGTACTGCTCCTCCAGCCCGCGTACGTGGGCGGCGACCTCCTCCGCGCCGGCGACCTGCGTGTCGACGGTGGCCCGCAGCTCCTCGGCCGCCTTGCGCAGCGGCTCGGTCGGCAGTGACAGGCCGGTGGCCCGGGACACCGAGGTGAGCAGCGCCTCGGCGGCCGCCGGGTAGTCGCTGGAGCCCAGGTAGTGCGGCACGTGGGCGGCGAACCCCATGGCGTCGCGCCCCTGCTGGCCGAGCCGCAGCTCCAGCAGGTTGCCGGCGCTGGCCGGCACCTGCACCCGCTGCAGCCACGGCTGGTAGTCGGCCACCAGCTCGGGGCGGGTGGCGTGGGCGGTGACCCCGGTCGGGCGGGTGTGCGGCACCGCCATCGGGATCGCGGTCATGCCGACCGTCAGCCGGACCTGGAACCGCTCGACCAGCCAGGTCACGGCCGCGATGAACCGGTCCCACTGCAGGTCCGGCTCCGGACCGGAGAGCAGCAGGTACGGGGTGCCGGCGCCGTCGGGCAGCAGGTACAGGGCCAGCACCTGCTCCTCGTACGACTCCCAGTGGTCCTCGACGAACACCATGGTCGGGCGGCGGGACCGGTAGTCGAGCAGCTGGTCAAGGTCGAACCGGGCCAGCACCTGCGGCTCGGCGGCGGCCAGCAGGTGCTCGCGGGCCAGTCGGGCCGCCCGGCCGGCGTCCACGAACCCGCTCATCGCCTGGATCAGCGCGGGCTGCCCCAGGTCGGGCAGGTCCCCGTTCAGCTCGTACAGCTCGTGCGGGTCGCGCACCGCCAGCATCTCCCTCGGCTCTTCCGTCCCCGGTTACCTGGTTCCATTGTTACTCGCCGGGCTGGTCCGGTCGGGGTGCGGCCGGCGAGAGAAGCCGCTGGCAGGCGGTACGCAGCTGCGCCAGCGGGCCGTGCCCGGCAGCCCCGGTGGTCGCGGGGCTGCCGGGCCACGCTGCCAGCGCCTCGAGTTCGGCGTCGACCGACACGGTGATAGCACGGATGAACCGGGGACGTCCTGGTGGATGGCGTGTACCCGCAGGGCAGAGCCAGTGCGGTCGGCCGTCGCGTCCACCGATCATCGGATGTTGCCCCGAATGATCGGTACCAGACAGTGGACGGTTTCCGGCGGTTACCATCTCGGTACGGGTTGCGCCAGTCCGTCCACGTCGGCAGCATCGCCCTCCTGATCCTCGCGACGGAGGTGGCCATGACCGGGTTCTGGGCGGAGCTGCCGCCAGGCCGGGTCGCGAACCTGGTCGGCGTCAGCTCGGAGGCTGTAGCACTGGCATTGGAGCCACTGCCGGCCGATGCACCAGCCGTGCTGACCTGTCACGCCATGGGTACACGGTTGTCCGTACACGGCGCGGTTGCCGCCGTCCTGGACCAGATGGAGCGGGCCGCACTGGACCTATATCCGGCATGGCTTCCGGGCGCGGAAGCCATCGACGGTCCGGGCGGCGCAGGCGTGCACGCGGTGCGAGCGCTCGCCACCGCCAAGGCTTCCGCCACGCCGCACTTCGGCCCGTTCCTGGCCGACCTGGCCACACGATCCATCGGGGGCAGATCCGGTTCCGAGCGGTTCTCCGCCGAGGTTCGGGCCGCCGGGCTTGCCCGGGTCGTCGCCGACAGCTTCGACCGCTCCCACGTGGCATTGCTGATGCAGGTGGATGGCCAGCTCCCGGCACCGGCTGAGCGGGCCATTGTGGCTGGCAGCGAGTGGCTTGCACACCACGGCAGGCTGGTCGTGTGGCTGACCGGAGCCGACCTGTGGGCCAACGACCGGGTGCCGAGCGTCCTGGTCCGCCTGCCAGAGCAGGTGGCGAGCCTGGTCGACGCCGATGCGACCGAAGCCATCCGGACACCGGAATCCGCCACGCTCCGGTACCCGGCGGTCGCCGGTCGCCCGCACCCCGCGAGCAAAGCAGAGCAGACGCTGGAGGTGGCCCTCGCCGCGACATCGTGGGCAACCGGCCGGATCTGGAACCAGACCTTCCAGACAGACCAGCTCACCAACCCGATCCGGGTCGACCTGATGTGGCAGGCCGAGAAGTGTGCCGTCGAGATCGATGGTGCCGAGCACCGGGGGGTGTTGCACTACGAGGCGGATCGCCGCCGGGATGTGCAGTTGCAGCTTGCCGGGTTCAATGTGCTGCGGTTCACCAACGCGCAGACCCTGGCCGACATCGGCGCGGTGCTGTCGCAGATCGAGCAGCTCATTACACTTCGACGACTCCGGGAGGACGGACATGCCCGCTGACAACCTGGGCATCAAGGAGCGAGCCGCACTGCTCGCGCTGATGGCCGAGGCCCGCGACGTCTCGAACCGGGAGCTGGAGACCATCACGGGCTTCCGGCTGACAGGTGAGCCGCTGCGGAGGTTGCGCGCCCGCAACCTGGTCGAGAGCCACCGGGTGGCTGGAAACCGTCCGTTCGTGCACGTCCTCACCGACGAAGGCTGGGCGTGGTGCGCCGCCGAGCTGGCCGCCGAACGCCCACCCCGCGCCGGGAGCGCGGCAGGCGCGCTGTACGCGGTGCTGGCCGGGCTGGACCGCTACCTCCAGCGCTCGAACCTCCGGCTGGCGGACGTGTTCCGGCGCGCCGGTGACGTGCCTGTCGCCCCCGAACCGCCGTCGACCATCGACCTCCAGGACCGGATCGTGCTGGCGTACCGCAAGCTGGCGGCCGAATCCCGGGAGCTGGTCAGCCTCACCCAGCTGCGCCCGCTGCTCGACGACGTACCGCGGGACTCGGTCGACGCGGCGCTGCGGCAGATGAGCCGAGCCTGGCAGGCCAACCTGGTCCCGCAGGCGAACCAGAAGACACTCTCCCGGGCCGACCGGGAGGCGGCGGTCCGGATCGGCAACGAGGACTGCCATCTCGTCTCGGTTGTGGACAAGTGAACCGGCACCAGCGCCGGGCGCTCGACGCGCTCCGGTTCGACTGGGCGTACACGCCGGAGGATGTGTGGAGGACCTCGTCCTACCACATCGACGGCCTGCACGACGAGGTGCTCCACGGTGTCGCGGACGGCATGCGGGATGCCCGTGACAGCGACGCTGCCAGCCCGGTCGGGGTGGCGATCCTCGGCCAGCACGGGACCGGCAAGACCCACCTGCTCTGCGTGGTCAGAGAGCAGGTCCAGTCCGGCGGTGGCTACTTCTTCCTGGTCGACCTGCTGGACGCCGGTGCGTTCTGGCAGCGGCTGGCACATGCGATCATCGACGGGTTGCTCCGCGAGACCGACCGGCATGAGCGGCAGCTGCTGGCCTTCCTGCGCCGGCTGTGCCGGCAGGCCGGCATCCCGAACGACGTGCAGGCGGCCGTCACCGGCGAGCGGCCGCTGTCGCGGGGCGACCTGACCAGCTTCGTCGTGGCGCTGCGCCGGCTGGATCGGCGGATCGGGCTGGAGTGCCAGGACACCGCGCGGGCGCTGGTCCTACTCAGCTCGGACGACTACGAGGTGCAGGACATCGGGCACCAATACCTCCAGTCGGCCGAGGAGGCGAACCCCGGTGAGCGCCTGAGCTGGGGGCTGCGCCGGCACGCACCGCCACCCGACCTTGTGGTCAAGAACATCTCGCGGTTGCTGGCGCTCACCGGGCCGAGCGTGATCGCGATCGACCAGATCGACCCGCTGGTCGCGGTGGCCACCAAGCTGCCGTTGGAGACCGGCCTCACGGTCGAGGATGGCCGGGACGCGGTGCTGCTCGACCAGCTCGCCGCCGGGCTGATGTCGCTGCGTGACGTCAGCCGGCGCACCCTGTCGGTGGTGGCGTGCCTGCCGGAGTCGTGGCTGCTCATCAAGGACCGCACGGTCAACACCGTCCGGGACCGGTTCCGCGAGACGCTGCAGCTGCACCGGATCCCGACCGTCGAGATCGGCCGGGCGATCATCGAGCGGCGGTTCGGCGCCCGCTTCCAGAGCGTCGAGTTCGATCCGCCGTACCCGACCTGGCCGGTGCTGGCGTCCGCGTTCGACGACGCGCCGGACTTCACCCCGCGCGCCCTCCTGCAGCGCGTCGGGGCGCACGTCCAGAGCTGTCTGCGCACCGGCGAGGTGCGGGAGCTGGCGCGGCTGACCGACGTGGAACCGATCCCCGCCCAGCCGCCGGGCGTGGCGAACGGCGACGATCTGGCCGCGTTGGACGCGCGGTTCCAGGAGCTGCGCGCCGGCGCGGACCTTGCCGCGGCGCTCGACCCGCGACGCGAGGACGAGGCGATGCCGGCGCTGCTTGCGGCCGCGCTCACCGCCTGGATCGCCGAGCGGGGGGACGACCAGGGAGCCTTCGCGCTGGACCCGCCGCCGAGCCGGAAGCCGGCGCTGCACGCACGGCTGCGCCGCAGCCTGGACGAGACCACGGAGGATGAGCGGCACTGGGCGTTCCGGGCGATCGCGAGTGACAACGCCCGGGCGGCGCAGGCCCGGATCCGCAACGCCTGCACCATGGCAGCGCTACGGCAGGGCGCCGCCCGTGGGCTCTACCTGCTGCGGAACACACCCTGGCCGGCGGGTCCGGTCACCCGCCAGGTGGTCACCGAGCTCACCGACGCCGGCGGCGTGGTGCTGCCGGTGACCGACGACGATCTCCGGACCTTCTCCGCGCTGCGGCGGCTGCTGGACGACCGGGACAGCAACCTGCAGCCGTGGCTCGCGGCGCGGCTGCCGGCCAGCGGCACCGGACTGCTCCGGGCCGCGCTGGCCGCCGAGAACGCCAACCGGGCCAGTGAGCGGGCCGAGCCGCACCGACGCCCGGCGGTCGGCCGAGCCCGGGTCGGCGCCCGGCCGGCCGCCTCCGGCCACCCGCCCGACGGTCGCGAGCCGGCCGTCACCCTCGGCGTAACGGTTGAAGACCAACGCCCGGTACGCGCGACCCTGGAGTCCCTGCGTAAGCATGTGGCGATCTTCGCCGGCTCCGGCTCCGGCAAGACCGTGCTCATCCGCCGGTTGGTCGAGGAGTGTGCGCTGCACGGTGTCTCGGCGATCGTGCTAGATCCGAACAACGACCTGGCCCGGTTGGGAGACCCGTGGCCGGAGCCGCCGGCGCAGTGGGGTCCGGGCGACGCCGGCACGGCCGCGGACTACCTGGCCAACACCGACGTGGTGGTGTGGACGCCGCGCCGGGAGGCCGGTCGCCCGCTTAGCTTCCATCCGCTGCCCGACTTCGGCAGTGTCCAGGATGATCCGGACGAGCTCGGCGCGGCGATCGACGCCGCGGTCGCGGCGCTCGCCCCCCGCGCCAGAGTGGACGGCAGGACCTCGAGGGCGGCTCAGGGCAAGGCTGTGCTGCACGAGACGCTCCGGTTCTTCGCCCGGCAGGGCGGTGAGGACCTGAAGTCCTTCGTCGACCTGCTGGCGGATCTGCCGGCAGGCGTGAGCGCGCTCGGCAGGGCGGACCGGATCGGCGCCGAGCTGGCGGAGTCGTTGACCGCCGCGATGGTGATCGACCCGCTGTTCGGCGGGGACGCCACACCCGTCGACCCCGGCCGGCTGCTGACCCCACGCACCGGTAAGCGCGCCCGCGTGTCGGTGATCAGCCTGGTCGGGCTGCCCTCCGACGAGCAGCGGCAGAGTTTCGTCAACCAGCTGCAGATGGCGCTGTTCGCGTGGATCAAGCGACACCCGGCCGGGGACCGTCCGCTGGGTGGGCTGTTCGTGATGGACGAGGCGCAGACGTTCGCCCCGTCCGGAGCCATGACGCCGTGCACCGAAAGCACCCTCGCGCTCGCCACCCAGGCCCGCAAGTACGGCCTCGGGCTGGTGTTCGCGACCCAGGCACCCAAGGGGCTGCACAACCAGATCCCCGGTAACGCCGCCACGCAGCTCTTCGGGTTCCTGAACAGTCCGGTCCAGATCGAGGCGGCCGGCGAGATGGCGCGCGCCAAGGGCAGCGCGGTGCTGGACATCTCCCGCCTGACCACCGGACAGTTCTACGCGACCGGCGAGGGGCTCCCGTTCCGTAAGGTCCAGACCCCGCTGTGCCTGAGCTACCACCCGAAGAGCCCGCTCACCAACGAGGAGGTGGTCGCCCGGGCGCGGGCGGCGGCGCCGGCCAGCGCCACTGCCGGCGTCAGCCCGGGTGCCGTGCCCGTTCCAGCTGGCTGAGCAGGTCGGAGAACCGGGCGGCGCCGGTGACCGGGGAGGACCACGGGGCCGAGAGCTCCACCAGCCGGGTCTCCGGCCGCTCCAGCCAGGCCAGCACCCGGTCGGTCTCCTCGGCCGTCGCGCACAGCGCCGGCCCGGCACCGGCGATCACCGTCTCGGCCGCCGCCCGGACCACGTCCAGCACCGGCCGCGGGTGCACTCTAGGCTCCGCGTACCCGGCTCCGGCCAGCCGGCCGTGCCGCACCACCGCCAGCTCCCACCCACCCCCGACCGGCCGGGCCGCGCACACCTCCGCCAGGCCGGCCAGCCCGGCCCGCCGCTGACCGCGCACACACGCCCGCAGCAGCGTCGCCAGCCGCTCGCGTACCGTCGCCGCCTCCTCGTACCGCCCGGCCTGCGACAGCCGACCGATCCGGGACCGCAGCGCCGCCACCACCGGACCCGGGTCACCGGCGAACGCCTCCCGCACCGGCCGGGCCGCCCGCTCCTCGTACCCGTCCACCGTCACCTGGTGCTGGCACGGGGCCAGGCACCGCCCCAGCTCGGCCAGCACGCAGGCCGGCGAGGTCCGGCGCGGCGACAGCCGCGGCGTGCACTGCCGCAGCGGCACCGCGTCGTAGACCGCGGCGGCGGCGGTCTCGGCCACCCTGCGCGACCCGAACGGCCCGAGATACGTGGCGCGGTCTCCGGCGGAGCCGGAGACCGCGCGCACCAGCGACAGCCGCGGGTACGGCTCGGCGGTCAGCTTCAGCCACCACACCCGCTCCGGGTTGCGGGAGCGGCGGTTGTACGGGGGAGCGTGGGCGGCGATCAGCCGCAGCTCCCGCACCTGTGCCTCCAGCGCATGCGCGCACCCGACCGCCTCCACCCGGTCGGCGGCGGCCAGCATCTCCTTGATCCGGCCGCGCCGCTCGCCGGCGGTGAAGTAGCTGCGCACCCGGGTGGCTACGTCCTGGGAGGTGCCGACGTAGAGCACCTTCCCGTCCACCCCGCGGAACAGGTAGACCCCGGGCCCGTGCGGTAGGCCGTCGGCCAGCCCCCGCTTGCGCCGCTGCACCGGGCTGACCGCCTTGACGAACTCGACCGCGTCCCGCAGCGTGTGCACTCCGTACCCGCCGAGCCGGGCGATCAGCGCGTGCAGCACCTCCACTGTGGCCCGGGCGTCGTCGAGCGCCCGGTGGGTGGGCCGCACCTCGGTGTGGAAGTGCGCGGCCAGCGTGCCCAGCCGCCGGTCCCGCACCTCGTCCGCGACCAGCACCCGCCGGGCCAGCGCCGCCGTGTCCAGGGTCACCGGCGCCGGCCACGGATAGCCGTGGGCGGCGCAGGCGGCCTTCAGGAAGCCGGCGTCGTAGGGCGCGTTGTGGGCCACCAGCACCGCGTCGCCCAGGAACTCCAGCAGGGCCGGCAGCACGCTCGCGATCGGCGGCTGCCCGTCCACCATCCGCGGGGTCAGCCCGGTCAGCGCGGACACGAACGCCGGCACTGGCGCCGCCGGGTCGACCAGCGTGTGCAGCTCACCGAGCCGCTCGCCTCCGCGTACCTTCACCGCGCCGACCTCGACGATCCCGCCGCCGGCCGGCGACCCGCCGGTGGTCTCCAGGTCCAGCACGACGAACGTGACCTCGCGCAGGTTTACCCGCAGCGGGTCGTCGAGGGCGGCCAGCAGGCTCGGCTGCCAGCTGCGGGAGGAGGGCGGGTCCGGCACAAGCCGGGAGGTTAGCCGCCGGGTGTGACAGTCAGCCTCCGGCGTCCAGCTGCGCCACCAGCCGGGCCGGGGCGATGGTCCGGTACGCGTCCTGGCACAGCTCGGCGATCTCGGTCCAGTCGACCGGGCCGTCCAGCCGTACCCCGACCCAGCCGCGACCACCGACGTACGGCGGCCGGAAGAACCGGTCCGGTGCGGAGGCGACCAGCTCCGCCTGCCCGCCCGGCGGCGCGGCGCACCACAGGTGCGGGAACTCGTCGCCGTGATGGCCGTGCTCCCAGAGGGTAACGAAGGTCTGCTTGTCCCGCACGAACCAGGTCGGGGCGCCGTGGCTGAGCCGCTCGGTCACCTCCGGCAGCGCCAGGCAGACCCGGCGCAGCCGGGCCAGCGCTCCGGTACCGTGAGCCGGTACCGCCGGACCTGCCGATGGAGCCGCCAATGGAGTCCCTCCCGGACGAACGTTACCCGGCCCTACCGGTGGTGCTGGTCGGGTTGATGGGCGTCGGCAAGACCACCGTGGCCACCCGGCTGGCGGCGGCGCTGGGCCGGTCGCTGCGGGACAGCGACGAGGACCTGGAGCAGGAGTACGGGGCGAGCGCGGCCGAGCTGTTCGAGCAGCACGGTGCCGGGGTGCTCCACGAGCGGGAGGCGGCCCAGCTGCGCGACGCGCTGGCCGAGCTCCCGCCGCCGGTGATCGCGGCGGCGGCCAGCGTGATCGAGGACCGGCCGTCCCGGGCCGTGCTCGCGGACGCGTACGTGGTCTGGCTGGACGCGCCACCCGACCTGCTGGCGCAGCGGCTCCGCAAGACGATCGGCAGCCCGGACCGGGGCGGGCACCGGCCGCGGTTCCAGCTCGACCTGGACCGGATGATGGCCCGGCAGTACGCGCGCCGAGCGCCGTTGTTCCGTCAGGTGGCCGACCTGGTCGTGGCGGTCGTGGACAGCCCGCCGGACCGGACCGTGGCGACCGTCCTGGCGGCGCTGGGGGCGGCCGGCCGGCCGGGAGGCGGCCGATCGATTGACCGGCCCGGACCGCCGCCCTAGGGTCTGGGGATGACCGTCCTCTCCGAGCTCCTCGATGCGATCGACGGCGGCGCCGTCGAGGTGATCGACCTGACCGCCCCGCTGACCGCGCAGACCCCGATCCTGACCCTCCCGGAGCAGTTCGGGCAGACTGTCCCGTTCGGACTGACCGAGATCAGCCGGTACGACGAGCGCGGCCCGGCGTGGTACTGGAACAACATCTCGACCGGTGAGCACACCGGCACCCATTTCGACGCGCCGATCCACTGGGTGACCGGCCGGGGCGGCGACGACGTGTCGCAGGTGCCGGCCGACCGGCTGGTCGCCCGGGCCGCGGTGCTGGACTTCACCGCCGAGGCAGCCGCGGACCCGGACTTCCTGCTGCAGGTCGACCACGTCCGGGCCTGGGAGCGGGAGCACGGGCCGCTGCCGGCCGGCGGCTGGCTGCTGTTCCGCACCGGCTGGGACGCCCGTTCCGGGGACCCGGCCGCCTATGCGAACAACGGCCACACGCCTGGCATCTCGGTCGAGTGTGCCCGGTGGCTGGCCGAGCGGGCGCCGATCATCGGGATCGGGGTGGAGACGGTCGGCACCGACGCCGCGGCGGCGCACTCGTTCGACCCGCCGTTCCCGTGCCACGCGCTGCTGCTGGGCGCGGACAAGTACGGCCTTACCCAGCTGCAGAACCTGTCCCGGCTGCCACCGACCGGGGCGGTGGTGCTGGCCGGGCCGCTGCCGATCGTCGGCGGCTCCGGCAGCCCGGCCCGGGTGCTGGCGCTCGTGGAGCGGTGAGCCGGATGCAGGTCGCCGAGGCGGTGGGGCGGGCGCTGGCCGGGTACGGCGTCCGGGAGGTCTTCGGGGTGGTCGGCTCCGGCAACTTCCACGTCACCAACGCGCTGGTCGCGGCCGGGGCCCGGTTCGTGGCGGCGGCCCACGAGGGCGGCGCGGCCACGATGGCCGACGCCTACGCCCGGGTGTCCGGCCGGCCCGGGGTGCTGTCCGTCCACCAGGGACCGGGGGTCACCAACGCGCTGACCGGGCTCACCGAGGCGGCCAAGAGCCGCACCCCGCTGCTGGTGCTGGCCGCCGAGGCGACCGCCCCGCGGTCCAACTTCTTCGTCGACCTGGCGGGGGTGGCGACCGCGCTCGGCGCCGGCTACGTCCGGGTCCGCTCCGAACATCAGATGTACGCGGACCTGGCCATCGCGTACCGGCTGGCGACCGACCCGCCGGGCGGCACCGTGGTGCTCGGGCTGCCGCTGGACGTGCAGAACGCGGACGCCCCGGCGCCGCCGCCCGGTCCCGGTCCCGGCGCGCCGGTCCGGCCGCCCCCGGCCGAGCAGGTGGCGGCGCTGATGGCGGCGCTGCGCGGGGCCCGCCGGCCGGTGTTCATCGCCGGCCGGGGAGCGGCCCGGCAGCCGGCCGGCGCCGCCCGCGCCGCGCTGACCGGGCTGGCCGACCGGTGCGGGGCGCTGCTGGCGGTCTCGGCGGCCGCCAACGGGCTGTTCGCCGGCGACCCGTGGGACCTGGGCATCTCCGGCGGGTTCGCCTCGCCGCTGGCCGCCGAGCTGATCTCCGGCGCGGACCTGGTGGTGGCCTGGGGGAGCACCCTGAATATGTGGACCACCCGGCACGGCCGGCTGATCCCGCCGGACGCCACGGTGGTGCAGGTGGACCGGGACCCGGCGGCGATCGGGGTCAACCGGCCGGTGGACCTGGCGGTGACCGGCGACGTCACTCTGATCGCCACCGCCGCGGCCGCCGAGCTGGCCGCGGCTGCGTCGGGAGCCGGCTGGCGCACGCCCGAGCTGGCCGACCGGATCGCCGGCTCGGTCCGGTGGCGGGACCTGCCCTACCCGGACCGTTCCGGCCCCACCCAGATCGACCCGCGGACGTTGAGCATCGCCCTGGACGAGCTGCTGCCGGCCGCCCGTACCGTCGCGGTGGACTCCGGCAACTTCATGGGCTACCCGTCGGCGTACCTGTCGGTGCCCGACCCGGCCGGGTTCTGCTTCACGCAGGCGTTCCAGTCGATCGGGCTCGGGCTGGCCAGCGCGATCGGGGCGGCCGTGGCGCGGCCGGACCGGCTGCCGGTGGCGGCGCTGGGCGACGGCGGGTTCCTGATGTCGGTGGCCGAGCTGGCCACCGCCGTACGGCTCGGCCTGCCGCTGCTGGTCGTGGTCTACAACGACGCCGCCTACGGCGCGGAGGTGCACCACTTCCGGCCGGACGGGCATCCACTGGAGACGGTCACGTTCCCGGACACCGACCTGGCCCGGATCGGGCAGGGCTTCGGGTGCGCCGGGGTGACCGTGCGCACCACCGCCGACCTGGCCGGCGTGCGGGACTGGCTGGCCGGCCCGCGGGACCGCCCGCTGGTGGTCGACGCGAAGGTGGCCGACGTCGGCGGCGCCTGGTGGCTGGCCGAGGCGTTCCGCGGCCATTGACCCGATCTTTTGGCGCTGATCATGAACTTAGGGACATGGTCGGGGCGCGGTTCCGTCCCCAACGTCATGATCAACGCCCGTTGGGTGCGGACCGGATCTACACTCCACCCGGTGGAGGTCGTGGAGGTCGAGGTGTGGTGGGGGCGACCGAGCCAACAGCTGCCGTGGCACGCGGACCTGCTGGACGCCACCGAACGGCGGCGGCGGGCGGCGTTTCGGCGCCCAGCCGACCAGGCCAGGTTCACGGTGGCCACCGCGGTGCTGAAGCTGGCCGCCGGGCAGCGGCTCGGGCTGGCCGCCGACCGGGTCACCATCGACCGCACCTGTGCCGACTGTGGACGGCCGCACGGCCGGCCCCGGCTGCCCGGCCACGACCTGGCGGCGTCGATCTCCCACTCCGGCGACCGGGTGCTGGTCGGCCTGACCGGCGGCGCGCCGGTCGGGGTGGACGTGGAGGAGATCTCCCGGGTGGACCCGGACGAGCTGGCCGGCCACGTGCTCGGCACCGGCGAGGCGGCGCCGACCCGGCCGGAGTTCTTCTGCTACTGGACCCGCAAGGAGGCGGTCGTCAAGGCCACCGGGGACGGGCTGCGGATGCCGCTGTCCGAGGTGGTGGTCACCCCGCCCGGCGAGCCGCCGCGGCTGCTGCGGTACGGCGACCGGGCGGAGCTGGCGACCTGCCTGGCCGACCTGGACGGCGGCGACGGGTACGCGGCCGCGGTGGCGGTGCTCGGGGCCGGCCCGCTGCGGGTGCACCGCCGGGACGCCACCGCCCTGCTCACTCCATGATCAACGGGTTCGGTCGACCAGCTCCTGGCGGAGGCGGTGCAGGGCGGCCTTGATCAGCCGGGACACGTGCATCTGCGAGACCCCGGTCGAGGAGGCGATCTGGGACTGGGTCATCTCGTAGTAGAAGCGCATCGTGAGGATCCGCTGCTCGCGCTCGGGGAGGGTGGCGATCATCGCCGGTACGGCGGTCCGGTTCTCGACCGCGGCGAGCTCCGGGTCGTCGCCGCCGACCAGGTCCGCCAGGGTGGATCCGGACTCGCCATCGCCCACCGGGATGGACAGCGACACCGACTGGTAGGCCTGGGCCGCCTCGACGGCCTGCAGCACCGCCGCGGTCCCGACCTGCAGGTGCTCGGCCAGCTCGGTGATGCTCGGGGAGCGGCCGAGCCGCTGGGTCAGCTCGTCCCGGGCCACGTTGAGCGCCAACCGCAGCTCCTTGTGCCGGCGCGGCACCGTGATCGCCCAGGTCCGGTCCCGGAAGTGCCGTCGCAGCTCACCGAGGATGGTCGGCTTCGCGTACGCGACGAACTCCCGCCCCCGGGCCGGGTCGTACCCGTCGACGGCCTTGAGCAGACCGATCATCGCCACCTGCCGGAGGTCCTCGAACGGCTCCCCGCGGTTGGCGAACCGCCGGGCCAGCGAGGTCGCGAACGGCATCCCGGCGGCGACCACCCGGTCCCGGATCCGGTCCCGTTCGGCGGCGCCGGGCCGGAGCTGGCTCATGGCGTCTAACATGGACACTGTCAGCTCACTGGCGGCGGACTCGTGGTGGGGCGGGGGGGCAGGCTGGTCGTAGACCCCCAGCCGCTTCGCCACGCCGGCGATCTCCAGCAGGTCTAGCACCACGCCGTGCGCCCCGGCCACCCGCAGGATCCGGCCGCTGGCCTCGGCCTGGCGGCGGACCTGCAGCAGCACCCCGACCGCGGTGCAGTCGGCGAACCGGACCTGGGAGACGTCCACCACCACGTCGCACCGGGCTGCGGCCAGCGCCTGCGAGAGCGCCTGCCGCAGCTGTGGCGCCGAGGCCAGATCGAGCTCCCCGCGGATCACCAACCGGTGATCCGCTCGGCTGCGACGGGTCTCGACTTGTAACGCGTCCATGCGGTCGCCCTCGTCTCGCACCTGGCTGCCGGAGGCGTGTCTTGTTCTGTTCCCCCGACCGGGACGCGGTAAACCACAGGTCAGCGACGTGAGCCGGGGCCGACCAGGTCCCGGTGCGGATGCCGGGCCGCCCACAGGCTGGCCCACACCACCTTGCCGTCCGGCAGCAGCAGGTTGCCCCAGGAGGTCGCCACCGAGTCCACGATCAGCAGCCCCCGGCCGTGGTCGTCGGACTCGCCGGGCGACTGCAGCCGGGCCGGCGCCGCGGTGCGGTCCTGGACCGAGAGTCGCAGCTGCTGGTCCCACAGCGTGATCCGGAGGTCGATCCGGGTGCCGGCGTGCCGGACCGCGTTGGTCACCAGCTCCGAGGCGACGATCTCGGCCGGGATGACCGAGCCGGCCAGGTGCCAGCTGGCGCAGGCCTCGGCGGCCAGCTCGCGGGCGGCCCGCGGGGCGTGGATGGTCGGTTCCAGCCGCTGCCGCAGCCGCTGCGGCAGCGGCAGCGCGGCGGCCTCGCCCAGCGCCGCCTCGAACGTGGGATGGATCGGCAGGTCCCGGACCACGTCGGTGCGTCGCAGCGCCGCCGCCACGGCCGCCGAAGGGCCGCACAGCAGCAGCCGGGCGCCGGGCCAGTTGGCGGCCTGCCCGGCGGCGGCGGCGAAGACCTGCGCCGCCACCCCGTCGGCGGAGGTGAGGCCGGAGAGGTCCACGATCACCGAGGTCGGCTCCTCCACGAGCGCCTCGAGAACGGCCTTCCGGACCGCCGCACCGGCGGATGGAGTCAGCTCGCCGCGAAGCCGGACCACCGCGATCGGGAACCGGTGGTCGAGCCGGTAGGTCAGCGGTTGCGTCATGGGTGAGTGGGCCTAACCTTCGCGGACCGGGTCGGGCGGCCGTTGGTGTGCTACCTTACATAGTCGATCCCACCAGCCAGTACCCGGTGACGGGGCGGCTCAACCAGCCGGTCGGAGGCGTGGTGAAGGTGACGACGGTTGCCGGTGACCGCCCCGGGGCGGCCACCCTGCTGCTCACCGGCGAGCTGGATCTCGCCAGCACCGGCAGCTTCGAGCAGCGGGTGGACGAGCTGCTCGCCGCCGGGATCGACCAGCTGGTGGTCGACCTGAGCGCGCTCACGTTCTGCGACTCGGTCGGGCTGAGTGGGCTGGTCCGGGCGAAGAACCGGTGCGAGCAACGAGGTGGTTCGCTGGGGGTCTCCGGCTCCCGGGGGCAGGTGGCCCAGGTGCTCGGGATCTCCGGCCTGCTGGGGACGCTGGCCACCGACGACTGAGCCGCCCGGCGATCCCGGGGCAACCGGGCCTACCCCGGACTGTCCGCCGGGGCTATCCGCGGTCTCGCAGCTGCTCGCGCAGCTCGCCGAGGATCCGGGCGAGCAGCCGGGACACGTGCATCTGGGAGATCCCGATCCGCTCGGCGATCTGACCCTGCGTGAGGTTGCCGCCGAACCGCAGCGCCAGGATCCGCCGGGACCGCTCCGGCAGCGCCGCCACCGCCGGGGCCACCACCATCCGCTCCTCGGCCCGGGCCAGCCCGTCGTCCTCGGCACCGAGCAGCTCACCGAGCACCGCCTGGTCCCCGGCCGGTCCGGTCGGTGCGTCCAGCGACGCCGCCGCGTACGCGCGGGCCACCCGGATCCCCTCCCGGACCTGCTCCTCCGGCAGGCGCAGCTCGGCGGCCAGCTCGGCCTGGGTGGGCGGGCGACCCAGCCGCTGGGTCAGCGTCTCGGCCGACCGGGCGACCGCCCGTCGCAGCTCCTGCAGCCGCCGGGGCACCCGCAGGTCCCAGGTCTGGTCCCGGAAGTAGCGCTTGACCTCACCGACGATGGTCGGGACGGCGAACGCGGGGAAGTCGTTGCCGAGCTGCGGGTCGAACCGGTCGATCGCCTTTATCAGCCCGACCGTGGCGGTCTGGACCAGGTCCGGCAACGGCTCGCCCCGCCCGGCGTACCGGTGCGCCAGGTCGCGAGCCAGCGGCAGCCAGGCCACGATCGCCTGGTGCCGCACCGCCGGGCGGTCCGGGTGGTGCGGCGGCAGGGCCAGCAGGTCTCGCAGCGCCGCGTGCGGGTGGTCCGCCCCGCGAGAGGCGGCGGCCGTGGTGGTCGCGGTCGCTGCGGTCGCTGCGGTCGTGGTCGTGGTGGTCGTGGTGGTCGCGGTCATGGTGACGTCCTCCCCCGAGCGTGGACGCTTCCATGCGGTCCCATCGTATATCGAGCCCGGGCGGCCGGCGGCTGGTTACCCGGAGGTAGCCGCGGCGGGTAGGTTACCTGCATGTCCGATGAGAACCAGACAGTAGCGATCGTGACCGGGGCCGGGCGCGGGATCGGCGCGGCCACCGCGCACCGGCTCTCCGCCGACGGGCTGGCCGTGGCGGTGGTGGACCTGGACGAGCCGGCGGCCCGCGACACCGCCGGCCAGGTCATCGCGGCGGGTGGCCGGGCGCTGGCGGTCGGGGCCGACGTCACCGATGCCGGGGCGGTCTCGGCCGCCACCGACCGGGTCGCCGCTGAGCTGGGGCCGCCGACCGTGCTCGTGAACAACGCCGGCGTACTGCGCGATAACCTGCTGTTCAAGATGACCGAGGACGACTGGGACACGGTCCTGCGGGTGCACCTGCGGGGAGCGTTCCTGTTCAGCCGGGCCGCCCAGGCGCACATGGTCGAGGCCGGCTGGGGGCGGATCGTCAACCTGTCCAGCCGGTCCGCCCAGGGCAACCGGGGGCAGGCCAACTACGCGGCCGCCAAGGCCGGGCTGCAGGGGCTGACCAAGACCCTGGCGATCGAGCTGGGGCCGTTCGGCATCACCGCCAACGCGGTCGCGCCGGGCTTCATCGTCACCGAGATGACCAGGGCCACCGCGCAGCGGGTCGGGGCCGACTTCGAGCAGTTCCAGGCGCGCATCGCCGAGCAGACCCCGGTACGCCGGGTGGGCCGGCCCGAGGACGTCGCGCATACGGTGTCCTACCTGGTCAGTGAGGGGGCGTCGTTCGTCACCGGCCAGGTGATCTACGTCGCGGGAGGTCCGTGTGACTGAGCCGGGCCGGGGCGCAGTGAGCCAGCCGGACCGGGTCGCGGTCGTGACCGCCGCCAGCCGCGGGATCGGGCTGGGGATCGCGTCCGCGCTGGTCGCCCGCGGCGACCGGGTGCTGATCACCGGCCGGAACCCGGAGCGGCTGGCGGCGGCGGTCGAGCAGCTGGGCGGGGCCGGCCGGGCGGTCGGGGTGCCCGGCAAGGCGCACTACCCGGAGCACCAGCAGGCGGCGGTGGCGCGGGCGCTGGAGGAGTTCGGGCGGATCGACTACCTGGTCAACAACGTCGGCACCAGCCCGGTGTTCGGCCCGCTGGTGGAGGCGAGCATCGAGGTCGTGGTCAAGATCCTCGAAATCAACCTGCTCGCCGCGCTGGGCTGGACCCAGCGGGTGCACGCGGCCTGGATGGCCGAGCACGGCGGCGCGGTGGTGAACGTCTCGTCGGCGGCGTCGCTCGGGCCGGTGCCCGGGATCGGGGCGTACGGGCTGAGCAAGGCGGCGCTGAACTACCTGACCCGGCAGCTGGCGATGGAGCTGGCCCCGGGGGTCCGGGTGAACGCGGTGGCCCCGGCGGTGGTGAAGACGAAGTTCGCCGAGATGCTGTACGCGGGGCGGGAGGAGCAGGTCGCCGCCGGGTACCCGTTGGGCCGGCTGGGGGAGCCGTCCGACGTGGCCGGCGCGGTCGCGTACCTGCTCTCCGACGCCGCGAGCTGGGTGACCGGGCAGACCATCGTGCTCGACGGCGGCGGCACCCTGGTCGGCAACCTGGCCTGAGGCCCGGCGATGGCGTGCGAGCAGTTCCGGGCCGGGCTGGTCGGCGGGCTGGTCGGGCAGCCGGCCGGCACCCTGACCGCGCTGGCGCTGGTGGTGGCCGGGGTGGTGATCCTGGCCGGCCGGCGCCCGGCCGCGGTCCGGCCACGGTGGACGTACGGGCTGCTGGTGGTGGCGGTCGGGGTGGGCTCGGTGGTCCAGCACGGGCCGCATCCGCCCTGGCAGGCGTACGCGCACGACCTGCCGCTGGCGGCGGTGCTCGGGTTCGTGGCCGCCGACGCGGCCGCCGACCTGACCGGGCGACGCGCCCCGGTGTGGTGCTGGCTGGTGCCGACCGCCGCGCTGGCACCGGTGATCATGGCCGGCCCGCTGGCCTCTACCCTCGCGCAGGCCGCGCTGGCGGCGGTCGCGATCGGGCTCGGCCTGCTGCGCGCCCGGGCCCGGCCGCGGCTGCGCCCTACCCTGCTGGTCGCGCTGGCGGTGCTGGCCGCCGGCGCGCTGATCGGCACGCTCGGGGAGCGCACCGGCTGGTGCCAGCCGGACAGCCTGCTGCAGGGGCACGCGGTCTGGCACCTGCTGGCGGCGGTGGCGCTGTGGCGGCTGGCGCCGGCGATCGGTCACCGGGTGACCAGGACACTATCGGGTGCCTTGTGATCGAGGTTACTTGTCGCTTATGGTGCGGACTATACCGTTACTGAGCGGTAACCAGATCCCCCTGTCCTCCGGAGGCCCCCCATGAGACTCGTACGCCGGCTCGGCGTGACCTGCGCCGCCGTCCTGCTGGTGCTGGTCGGGTCGACCAGCGCCCCGGCCACCGCCGCCCAGCCCGACCCGGGCCCGCCGCCGGACTCGATCGGGAGCATGGGCGACTCGATCACCCGCGGGTTCAACGCCTGCGGGTTCTTCCTGGACTGCCCGTCCCGCTCGTTCAGCACCGGCAGCAGCTCCACCGTCAACAGCCACTACCTGCAGATCCGGGCGGCCAACCCGGAGATCGACGGCAACAACGTCAACGCCGGCCGGTCGGGCGCCCAGGCCGACGACCTGCCCGGGCAGGCGGCGGTGCTGGCCGGCGAGGGGGTCGACTACGTCACCGTCCTGATCGGCGCGAACGACGCCTGCGCCGGCAGCGAGGCGTCGATGACCCCGGTCGCCGAGTTCCGCGGCCACATCGACACCGCGCTGGGCACGCTGCAGTCCGGCCTGCCCGATGCCCGGGTGCTGGTGATGAGCATCCCGGACATCAAGCAGCTGTGGGAGGTCGGCCGCACCAACTTCCTGGCCCGCACGTTCTGGTCGGTCGGCAACATCTGCCAGTCGATGCTGGACAACCCGATCTCGATGGCGGACGCTGACACCGAGCGGCGGGACCGGGTCCGGCAGCGGGTGGTCGACTACAACGCCGAGCTGGCCACCGCCTGCGCCGCCTACGGTCCGAACTGCCGGTTCGACGGCAACGCGGTCTTCGACTTCCCGTTCACGCTGGACCAGGTGTCGCGCTGGGACTACTTCCACCCGAACACCACCGGCCAGCGGATGCTCGCCGAGCTGACCTACCAGGCCGGGTTCGGCTGGTAGCCGGTTGGGGCGACCCGGAGGGGTTGACATCAACTCAGGATAGGCTAACCTAACTTGCGTGACGGAGCAGGATGACCCGGCGCCGGCCGGGCTGAGCGGGACCGGGCTTGATCTCGGCTACCACGAGACACCGGTGGTGACGGCAGCCTCGGTGCGGCTGTCCGGCGGCCAGGTCACCGCGCTGGTCGGGCCGAACGGCAGCGGAAAGTCCACATTGCTGCGGGCGCTCGCCCGGCTGCACCGGCCGGAGCGGGGGGAGGTGCGGCTGGCCGAGGGCGGGTCGGTGTGGCAGCTCCCGCCGCGGCAGCTCGCCCGCCGGGTCACCCTGCTCGCGCAGAGCCGCCCGACTCCGAGTGGGGTGTGCGTGCGGGACGTCGTCGGGTACGGTCGCCACCCGTACCGGGGCCGCTGGCGGGCGGCCGACCCGGACGGGCCGCCGGCGGTCGCCCGGGCGATGACGGTCACCGGCCTGACCGGGATGGCCGACCGGGCGGTGGACGCGCTGTCCGGCGGCGAGCTGCAGCGGGTGTGGCTGGCCACCTGCCTGGCACAGGACACCCCGGTGCTGCTGCTCGACGAGCCGACCACCTTCCTGGATTTGCGCTACCAGGTGGAGATCCTGGATTTGCTGCGGGACCTCGCCGACCAGCGCGGCGTCGCGGTCGGGGTGGTGCTGCACGACCTGAACCAGGCGGCCGCGGTAGCCGACCAGGTGGTGCTGCTGCACGGCGGGCGGGTCCGGGCCAGCGGCCCGCCGGCCGAAGTGCTCACCGAACCGGTGCTCACCGAGGCGTACGGGATCCCGGTGGAAGTGCTCACCGACCCGGACACCGGGCAGCTGCACACCCGCCCGGTAGGCCGGCACGCCGGCCGGGTACGGGTACCCGCCTGACCAAAGTTCCTACCTGACCACAGTTCCTGTCTAGACCGATGGGTGGCTGCCGGCTGCCCCGATCCCTCGTGAGGTGGACCGATGATCCGACCGCGTACTGCTGCACTGGCCGTCCTGACCGCCGCCGCCCTGGTGGCCGGCGGCTGCGGCACCACCGAGGACCCGGACCCGGAACCCACCGGGCCGGCCGCCACCGGCGGGCCGGTCACGGTCACCGACAGCCGCGGCGAGCCGGTCAGCCTGCCGGCTCCGGCGCAGCGGGTGGTCGGGCTGGAGTGGGGTGAGGTGGAGATGCTGGTCAGTCTCGGGGTGATGCCGGTCGGGGTGGCCGATATGGACGGCTACCGGACCTGGGTGTCGGCCGCGCCGCTGGACCCGGGCGTGACCGACGTCGGGCTGCGGGGCGAGCCGAGCGTGGACGCGATCGTGTCCCTCTCCCCGGACCTGGTGGTGATGGAGGCCGAGCGCGGGTCGGCGCTGGTGACCCAGCTGGAGGAGTATGTGCCGGTGCTGGTCGCCGAGGGCAGCGACGCCGGCGGCAACCTGGAGCGGATGCGCGAGGACCTGCGGATGATCGCCACCGCGGTGGGCCGGACCGAGCAGGCCGAGAACCTGCTGTCCGAGCTGGACACCGGGCTGGCCACCGACCGCGACCAGATCGCCGCGGCCGGCGGCACCGGGCAACGGTTCGCGATGGCCGACGGCTGGCGGCAGGGCAGCGCGATCTCGATCCGGATGTTCGGAACCGGCTCGCTGGTCTCGGAGGTGGCCGGCGAGCTGGGGCTGGCCAACGCCTGGACCGGCGAGGTGGACGAGGTCTGGGGGCTGGGCAACACCGACCCGGAGGGGCTGAAGGAGGTCTTGTCCGATGAGGACGACCTGCGGTTCTTCTACAACGCCTCGGATGGGGACGATGTGTTCGCCGACGGGCTGGCCGGCAACCCGCTCTGGGACCGGCTGCCGTTCGTGGCGCAGGAGCAGGTGAACAAGCTGCCGGACGGGATCTGGACGTTCGGCGGCCCGCTGTCCTGCCGGCAGTTCGCGGACGCGATGGTCGCCGCGTACGCCGGTTGAGCCGGGGCGGCGGGATGGTGGCGACCCGGCCGGCCGGGACGGGGGCCGACCTGGCGAGGCCCGGTCGGCCGAGTCGGCCGGTCCGGGTGGCCACCGCGTACCTGGTCGCCGCCGGGCTGCTGGTGGCGCTGGCGGCGGTGCACCTGACCCAGGGCACCTCCACGGTCGGCGCGCTGGACCTGCTGCGGCTGGCCACCGGCGGCGGTGACCCGGACACCGCCGCGGTCCTGGTGGCGTCCCGGCTGCCGCGGCTGCTGGCCGGGGTGGTGGTGGGGGTGGCGCTCGGGGTGGCCGGGGCGGTGCTGCAGTCGGTGGCTCGCAACCCGCTCGCCTCGCCGGACACGCTGGCGGTCAACGCCGGTGCCTACCTGGCGGTGGTCGCGGCGGCGGCGTTCGGGATCTCGCTGCCGGTGCTGCCGGCCGGGTTCCTGGCGCTGCTGGGCAGGCTGGCCGCGGCCGGACTGGTGCTGCTGATCGCCACCGGCGGGGGCGCCGCCGGTCCGACCAGGCTGATCCTCGCCGGGTCGGCGACCGCGCTGGCGCTGCACGCGCTGACCACTCTGCTGCTGCTGCTCTACGAGCAGGCCACCACCGGGCTGTTCGCCTGGGGCAGCGGGTCGCTGGTGCAGACCGACCTGGTGGCGGTGCGGCAGCTCGCGCCGGTGGTGGCGGTCGGGGTGGCCGGCTGCCTGCTGGTCGGGCACCGGCTGGACATCCTGGCGCTTGGGGACGAGCCGGCGACCGTACTCGGCGTGGACGTGCGCCGCACCCGGCGTACCGCGGTGGTGCTGGCGGTGCTGCTGGCGGCCGCCGCGGTGACCCTGACCGGCCCGGTCGGGTTCGTCGGCCTGTGCGCGCCGGTGATCGTCCGGCTGCTGGCCCCGCTGGTCCCGGGCCTGCACCGGCACCGGGTGCTGCTGCCGCTGTGCGGGCTCGCCGGGGTGCTGGTGGTGCTGGCCGCCGACGTGCTGCTGCGGGCGGTGCTGGGCGGGCAGGGCGGTGTGGACATCCCGGTCGGGGTGGTGACCACCATGTTCGGGGCGGTGGTGCTGGTCTGGCTGGCCCGCCGGTTCCGGGACGCCGGCCCGGCCCGGCGCCCGGCCACGGCCGGGTTGGCGAGGCTGCGCTCG
>WHTQ01000146.1 GCA_009377645.1 Micromonosporaceae bacterium
CGGTCAGGAACCGGGCGAGCGCATCGGCCGGAGCCACCGGCTGGTCGGGATCGTACCCGCGCAGGTTCACGTACAGCTGACCGTCCGGAAACCGGTCGCGCACCCGGTGTGCCCAGTGCACCGCCAGCGCGGTCTTCCCGAACCCGGGAGAGCCATACAGTCTCCCAGAGAGGGAGCGGCCCGGACGGGTGTCTTCAGCACCCGCTCCCCGGGCCTGACGGAGAGGAACCTCCGCTATGCACGATCCAACCACCGGCCGGCCGATAGTCAAGCAGGCGGTACGCGCCCTGCAAGGCTTCGGCGACCCGTTCACCCGCGAACAGGCCGAAGTGCTGCTGCCCCTGTGGCGCCACGCACACGCACTCGAGCAGCACGAACGGTCCGCGGTGCTCGCCCACTTCCCGCCCGCCCCAGACCCGGATGATGAGCTGACCGGCATCTACCGGCCGGACTGGATGGCGACCGCGGCCGACGACTGGGTCGGCACGCACGCCGCCTGGCCGGCGGCCACGTACCGGGCCGACTGGGTCGACGGTGCCGTCGACGACTGCGCCGGCTGCGGAGCGCTGCTGAACTTTGTCGCGCTGCATCCGGATGGCCGCCGTGGCGGCTGGGTCCACACCCGCACGGACTCGCCCATCCCGGCGCCGGAGCCGCTGTGTGCCGTCTGCGACACCACCATCGAGCGCCGGCTGGGTCGGGTCGGCGGCTGGGTCCACACCACCGACCACGGCCAGGAGCCGCACACCGCCCACCCGGGTGGTGAGCCGGCATGACCTCGCTGATCGTCACCGGCTCGGTAGAGCTGCAGATGGACCGGTTGGCCGAAGTCATCGCCCAACGCACCGCCGTGATCCTGGTCGGGATGCTCCGCTCCGCCCCCGGCTCCGACGTGTACGAGCGCGGCGAGGGATCCCCGGATCCCGGCGCCGGCAGCCGCCGGGGTGCCAGGTTCGGCGGCGTCACCGACCAGGGCACCGAGTACGACCCGGGGGACGCGCGATGAACACGACCACCCGCCGGAGCCTGCTGGCCGCCGCCCTGGCAGCCGGCATCATCACTACCGTTAGAGGAGATTCGATGTCCTTCGCAACCGACGACCTGGCGTCCATCATGGTGAAGCCCGACCAGGAACACACCGGCTACGGCCAAGGCATCCTCAGGGCCTGGAACTCGGACACCGGCGAGAACGAGGTGGCCTACCGCGGCGCGGTGCTGCACAACCTGCCGACGCTGGCCGGGATCGACCAGCTGACCTGGCAGTCCGGCGACGTGGTGCTGCTGATGCGGTGGCAGCTGCGGCAGGGCGGGGCCGCGACCTACTGGATCGCCGGCCGGGTCAACGTCGCCGGCAGCACCGAGCGGCTGGCTTTCATGCGCACCGCGCTGGCCAAGGAGATCGCCAACGAGATCGCCGCCGAGACGTTCCACGCCGACACCATCACCGACTCGGAGCTGATTGGAGACGACATCTACGATGACCTGGGTACGCTCGGCCCGACCGTGGCGGGCGTGGAGGTGGGGGCATCAGGCAAGATGATTGTGTTCCCGTCCGTGTCGCTGCTGGTGGCCGCCAACGCTGGCGACAACTTCTCCGCCGCGGCGTACATGTCGTACCAAATCAGTGGCCCAACCAGCGTGGCGCCTTCCGACGAGCGGGCGGCGCGGCTGACGCTCATCACCACCGACCAGGCGGGGCAGGTGACCACCCGCACCGGTGGCGCATTCGTCCACACCGGGCTGACCCCAGGCACCTACCAGGTCCGGGCGAAGTACCGGGTGGAGATTGGCGACGAGAACCAGGCCAGCGCCAATGACCGCACACTGGTGGTCATTGGCCTCTGAGACCCTCACCCAGGTACCAGAAGGCCCTGAAAGCCGCTTAGCGTGGCTCTCAGGGCCTTCTGGTATCGCCGGGACGCTGGACAGGTCCCCGCAGCCGAGAAAGGGCGGCCGCTACCTGCCCATCACTCCCCGAACCGCCAACATGGAATCACGGCCGGGGTGATGTTGACGCCCTCTAGGTGTGCCTGATGGAGCTGACCCCGCGCGGGGCCACCACCGCGGCGGCGAAGTAGCCGAACAGGGCAAGGTCGACCGACGCCGGACCTTCCCGCTCCCCGTACTGGAACTCCAGCAGCGGACTCGACCACGCCCACACATCCCCGCCGCCGAGGATGAACACATCCCCGTCGGCGGCGGCGGTGCCGGTGATTCTCGGGGACAGGTCCACGTTCACATTCCGCAGCGCGTACGCGGTCATGTCCAGCTCGTCCAGCTCTTCGGCCACAGATGGCCGCGACGACGCCACCACAGACCGGGGAGCCCTCCCACGACCGTCGACATACCCGAGCAGCGCCTTACGCAGATCGGACGGCAGAGCCGGACCGGTGGACGTGCGGGCCATCGCCCCAGAGGGGACGAACCCGGACGTGATGGTTCCCGACTGTGCCGTGTTCAACGCGGCGTAGATGCGGGCCTCGGTCTGCCTGGCGTACGACTCGCGCATCACCGACAGGCACACCGTGTCAATCGCCGGATTCGACGAGTCGACAAGCTCGCGGGTGACCCGGTACAGCCCCGATATCGACTTCGGGGCCACGGTCACCTGGCCGAAGGCGATGGCCGCATTCTCCGACGGGTTGCTGCCTTCCGTGTGCTCGGCCACCGCCCCGTTCACCGACGCCTCGTCGACCGTGCCCGGCAACAGGAACGGTGACGCGTTGCCCACCGACGCCCGGGTGGTCGCGGCAAACAGCGGCCGGTCTTCCACAAACGAAGCCAGAATCGGCTTGTACTCGGGGGTGATGATTTCGGATGCGTTGGTGGTGGAGATGGCCGCGAACGCGTGCACATGGTCTGCCGCCTCGGCCCGCCACTCTGCGAAAGCCTTCAACCGCTGCTTCGCCTCGTACACCCCGTCGTCGCCGGAAACTGTGTCCATCGGATGCCGGACCATCCAGGAGTCCCGCACGAATGACGCCCCGTGACCGTCGAAGGAGTACACCGGCCGCTTGCGGGTGGTGAACCGCAGGCCGGACCGGACCACGTCGGCCATGGTTGTCGACTGGGCGTTGGCCGCGCCCCGAACTGCTTCGAATTCTGCGCCGGACAGCCTCAGCTCCAGCCGCTGGTCCCTAGCCATATCCATGTACGGAAGTGTACTAGATGATGTACGGACACGCATGTTTCCGCGTGGCCCCGGCGGGACGGCCCGGGCAGGATATGTAGCGGCGGGGGCCGCTTGGCGCCGGCGGATTCCCGCAGGAATCGCCGTGCCGCCGCGGGTATGCAGGAAAATCTACGGCCAGGGGAGAGAGAAAGGGAGGGACGTGGATCAATGGGGGCCGGTCGGGCGGGAAAAAACGTACCGTGAGCTGCGGAAACGTCACCTCCCCTGCCGATCGCGGTCGCCGCTGCGGTGGTGGGGGCAGCGGGCTGCTTACGGCCGAGTGAGTCGAGGACCTGGGTCTGAGCCAGGTCCTCACTGTCAATACGTTGCACCGCGCTACGCGGCCCGGTGTGTTCGTGGTGCTGCTGGCGCCAGCAGCACTGTGCGCCCAGCCAGTCAGCCCACGCCGTCGGCGTCGATGGAGCCGGTGGCGTGCCAGTGGTCGGGTGGGCCGAGGCATTCGCGGTAGGCGGTCAGCCAGGTGCGGTCGTGGTCAGTCATCGGTCGCCTCCGGGCCGGGCTGGTGGGCGTGGCACAGCCAGTCGGCGCCGTAGCGGGTCTGGAGCCGGGTGCAGTCCGGGCAGCCACTGGTATGCGTAACCTCCGTAACCTCCGTAACCTCGCTGGCTGCGGGGTTACGCTGGTTACGCTGGTTACGCTTATCCCCCGGAAGGTACCGGCGCCATACGTCGGCGAGGTCCTCAGCGAGGTAGCCGCGGTGTGTTGTCCCGTCTCCGAACTTGACCACCTTCGGCTTGACCCCGTACTTGCCGATCATCTTCGCCAGCCTGCGGGAGTCGATCGGCTTGCCGTACATGTCGCCCCACGGCGCCTCCTCAAGGGCGGCGAGCTTGGTAAGGATCTCGGCGGATGCCATCCGGTCCCGGTCGCCGAACAGGTCCCGTAGGTCGGCGAGCAGCCGCACCCCGAGGGACAGCTCACCGGGGTCGGTGGCGAGGACGAAGTGCCGGCAGGCCTCCCGCGCCCGGTCCGGCCAGCCGCCGCCGGCGGCGTCGGCGATGGCGAGCAGCGCCCGCCATATCTCGGCCTGCCGGTCGCGTACCCCGTCGGGCATGACCGGCCGGGCACCCCTCAGCTCGTCGGCCGTATCCGCTATCCACCATGACAGCGGCTCGCGGATCTTCGTCGCCTCCTCGATCACGTCCTCCTCGATGAACTCGGCGAGGTGTTCACCCGGCGCACGTCGTCTCATGTGGATAGTCACAGCCCGCGTAGTGATGGTAGGCGGCATATTCCCCGCGATCCCGGCGAGCGCAGCAGGGGCGTACGCGGGGAACTCCACCACCGTGATCTCGTTGCCCTTGGGTACGCACCGGTCGACGGTCGCCCCGCGCTTGTACCCGGCGTTGAGCAGCGCCCGGAGGTCCTCGTGGTTTTGGGCGGCGCCCTTGGCGAACACGGCGTCCGTCTCATCGAGCAGCACGGTCCGCGGCCCGGCGGCGAGCCGGCGGTAGAGCGCGGCGATGGTGGTGTTCATGGTGAAGATCGGCGCACGGCACAGCAGGTTCAGCAGCTCCAGCACCCTGGTTTTCCCGGACTCCGGTTCGGCCGAGTCGAGGATCAGCCGCGGGGTGACGTAGAACAGCTCGGTCGCGTGGGTGTGCGCGGCCCACAGCGCGAGCACGGTGATGCAGTGCTCGGAGGGTACGGACAGGTACCGGGCGAGCCAGCCGGCGGCCTGGTCGAGCACCCCGGTGCCGGCAGCCTGCTGGTCCTGTTGGATCAGCTCGATCGCGCGGTCTACTTCGGCTGCCGCATCCCGTCCAGGTCGTACCCGATCCGGCTCGGTCGGTTCGTTGAATAACGAGTCGTCGATAGCCACCATCACGACCCACCTCCCGGGACGGTCACGGTCGGCCAGTCGTCGCTGCCCCGTACCTGGGTGGCGTGGGAGGTGTCGGCGACCTCGGCGGTGATGCGCTGTTGGCGGGTTGCGCGGGCCGCCGGCCGCCAGGTTGTCTCCTCCAGTTCGACCAGGTCTTCGGCGAACGCCAGCCGGGTGCGGTGCTCGGCCAAGACCGCGCCCTGGTCGTAGCCGGCGACGTAGCCGGCCGCCCAGGCGGTCACGTCAACGGCCGGGATCGTCTCACCGGCTATCACCAGGTCGCGCAGCGCTGATACGCTGGGGGTGGCCTGCCCGGCTGCCTCGTCGCCCTCTCGGGGGCGACGTTTGGCGTTCACCGGGTGTCCCGCAGCAGCGCGGCCAGCTTGGCCTTCTGGGCTTCGGTCAGCGGCGGCAGGGTGTCGACGACCTTGCGAATGTAGTCGGCAAGGCAATCGACGCGGGCCTGTACATGGTCGGGCTTTGCCCAGCGGGCGCGGGATGCGATACGGGCGCGTTCTCGGACGTCCACGGAAGTCTCCTGTTGCGAGCGACTTCCGTGGGCTCCGCACGGAGGCTGGTCCGGGCACGTTTCGTGCCGGGACGGGGGGGACTCCCGTCGTTACCAAGGGCCGTACCAATAGGCCCGAGCCGCGATCAGTCTAGCAGGGTTAGCGACCGTACGGTGTCACTGCGCCGCTGGCTCGATCCTGACCGAGCCGGGGTCGAACCCGCGGCCCCGCCGGCCGACCGGCTCGATCGTCACCACCACCGTGGCCTGAACCACCATCCGCTGCCGCTCCAGCGTGAGCGAGTCCCAGACCGCCATGGGGTCGGCCGCGGTCGCCAGCTCGACCAGATCGGGGTCCGGCCCGTCCGCGGCTGACAGCTCCTGGTCGATCTCGGCGAGCCGGACCTCGGCCCGCTTGTTGGCGGCGCGCAGCTGGCGGCGCAGCCGGCCGGTGACATCCACCGCGGCGTCCGCGGCCATGGCGGTCAGGTTGTCCTCGATCGCCTGCTGTTCGGCCCGCAGCGCGGCCGCGTCGATCTCCGGCCGGGCCGGGACGAACACCTCCGGGAAGTCGCGCCGGACCCAGCCGAGCACCACCCCGACCACGAACTTGTCGACGTGGGCCTGGGCGCGGGTCAGGTGGGGGGTGGCCTTGCACCGGTACCGGGGCGCCCGCCCACCGATGGTGATCTCCACCGGGGACCCGCACAGGCCGCAGACCGCGAGCCCGGACAGCAGCCACCTCGCTGCGGTGCCCGCCCGGGTGTCGCGTTTCTCGTCGCCCAGCAAAGCGACCACCCGGTCGTGAACGTCACCCGGGACGATCGGCTCCCACCCGGCGGTGCCGACCACCTCGCCTCGGTAGATCAGTCGGCCGGCGTTCCGCGGCCGCACCAGGATGTCCCGCAGGGTTTGCGCCGACCACGCCGCCCGCCCGGTCACGGTCGGGACCTGCCGGTCGCGTAGGTCGCGGGCCAGGCCGCGCAGGGTGGCACCTCGGGCGATCGCGTAGGCGGCGTCGGCGATCACCTTGCACTCCGGCTCCCGGCGGGTGATCCCGTCCGGTTCGAACCCGTACGGCCGCCGGCCGCCGCCGTACTGCCCGCTGGTGGCCTGCCGTTCCCGGGCGGCGGCGACCCGCCGGGCGGTGTCGGCGCTGGACTTGTTCCCGACCGCGACCAGGATTCTCGCCTGCATGACCTCGGCGTCGGTGCCGCCGGCGGTGAACTTCAGCGACCCGGACAGGCTGTCGGCGTACCCGCCGGTCGCCCGGATCGCGTCGATCAGGTCCTCGGCGTCGCGCGGGTCGCGCATGGTGCGGTCCAGGTCCTCGGCCAGCAGCGCATCCGCCCGGCCGCCGGCCAGCTGGTCGAGCACCCGTCGGAACCCGGGCCGGATCACCCGCAGCTCGTAGCGCCCGTTCGGCAGCCGCACCTTCCGGCGCTTGAACGCCGAGGCCGGCTTGGGCTTGCCGGTGGCCGGGTCCACGTCGTTCTCGGTGACCACCTCCGCGACGTGCCAGCGCAGCCGGCGGGCCATGGTGCGGAGCTTCGCCTCCCGGGCGGTGAACGAGCCGTTCTCGTTGCGGGCGTCGGACAGGCGCAGGTACGCGATGGCTCTCATGGGTTGACACCCTAGCAGGATGTGTGTGAGTGTTGCAGCTACGGCTTGCCGATCCCGGCGGTCCCCTCGATCGCCGCGACCACCACCGCGTTCGTCCGGTCGGGCTCGGCCGGCAGCCAGCCGTCCAGTTGGCGCAGGGCCGCGGCACGGCCGGTGAACGCGGACACGTCTGGCGGCAGTTGCGC
>WHTQ01000202.1 GCA_009377645.1 Micromonosporaceae bacterium
AGGTCTTCGACCGGGTCCACCTCGGCCACCGCGGCGGCCGCGCCGGCCGCCTCGAGCTGCCCCTGGTCCCCGGCGCCCCCACCGTCGACCAGGTCCTGGACACCCCACCGACCGGCGATGACCGCTGGGCAGAACGGGCCGCCTGCGCCAACCCCGAACTGGACCCCGACGCCTGGTGGCCCGACCCCACCGACCCCGCCGAACAGGCCCGCCGCGTCTGCGGCGGCTGCCCCGTGCTCGGCGACTGCCGCCAAGCCTTCCTCGACGACCCCAACACCCGCCGCCACGGCACCGACGGGATCTGGGCCGGGCTGCCCGGCCGCGTCCTGCTCACCCTCACCCGCAACCCAAACCGGGACGGCGGCCGCGACCACACCGCGCATCGCCGGCACAACCCCACCGCCGCCTCCGAAGCGAACACGCCGGTCGACCCGCGCCAGGGCGGCCAGCGGCTGACCGCGCTCATGAACACCCGAGGGCTGACCATCGACCAACTCGCCGCCGACCTCGGCGTCAGCCGCGACGCCGTCAGCAACTGGCGGGCGGGCCACCGAACCCCCGGTGACCTCGCCGAACGCGTCGCCCGCCGGCTCGGCGTCGACCCCGACCAGCTGTCGCCCGACCGTGACCACAGCCGGGACGGGATCACACGGTGACCCGCCCATCAACCCCCACGGTCCGACCAACCTCGGCGTCAACCGTGCGGCCGACCCTGCGATCAACCCCCGCGCGTCACGGTCCCCTCATGCCCCACCCGGACCCGTGGCCAGGGTTGGCGTCGCCAGCCATGCCGCCGGTCAGCCCCCACGGGCGGCCGCGGCGCCTTGGCGGTCGCACTGCGCCGGTCGCGGCCGACCAGAACGCCGGGCCAGGCGGGTCAGCACACCGGGCCGGGGCCGAACACCCCCAGCTTGCACGGCTGGCACCAGGTGCGGTTGTCGCGGTCGACCAGCTCGGGCAGCCAGTCCTGGTCCTCCCACTCGGCCACCGCACGCTCGGCGACCCGCAGGCCGCACCCGTCGCACTGCCAATCCGTCGCCGGCTCCCACACGCACACCGGCACCCCAGCCCGCCTGCTGGTCTTCGCCTCCTTGGTCACGGCCGCGGCGAGCCTACGCCGCCGCCGCGCCGCAACCCCGCAGCCGCCCCCGCCCCCGACGGCCCGTCTCGCGTCGGCGAGCGTGGACGCGCCGCGCGACGCTCTGCTCTCGCCTGCGGCGCCCATGGCTTGCCGCCCGCCGCGCCACCGTCAACCGGCCCGCCGCGATCACGGGCAGTGACCCCACCGGTCTGCTGTCCTCCGGAAGGCCCCACCACGGCGAGCACGCACCGTGATCGGCGTCTCACGCACCGAAGGTG
>WHTQ01000017.1 GCA_009377645.1 Micromonosporaceae bacterium
CGAGGCGCCGGCCGGGCGCGGCGGTCAGCGGCGAGCCGACCAGCCCGCCGCCCACTCCCGGCCCCAGCTCGCCGGCGCCGGCCGATGCCGGGTGGCCGGCCACCGAGGGACCCGCTGCCGCTGCCGCAGGGCCGGGTGCGCCCCCGCCCTGGCCGCCGGTCGCCCCCGAGACCGCGACGCCGGTCCCGGCCGAGACCGGCGCGATGCCACCTCCGGAGACCCAGCCGGGAGCACCCGCCCCGGTGGCGCCGGCGCCGGCTCCGGTCAGCAGCGTCGCGGGAGGGCGCCCCGTCGAGGAGACCATGGAGCTGCCGATCTTCCGGGAGCTGGAGTCCGCCTGGTTCCGGACCCGCCGGGCGGCTCCGCCGCGCCAGCCGGCCCCGGTCGGCGGCGCAACCGGCTCGACCGAGCCCGCCGGACCCGCGGCGGGGTCAACGATCTCGCTGGCGTCCCGTGGCCGTTCCGACACGGCCGCTGCCGAGGCCGGTTCCACCGTAGGCAACGCAGCAGTGGGTGAGGCGATGAGGGGTGAGAGTGTCCCGGAGGGAGCCGATGCGGGAGCGGGAGCCGGCCCGGCCGACGGCTGGCGCACCGCGGCCGACGACGGCTGGCAGGCGGCCTCGACCGCGGCAGAGGCTACCGTACAGGAGATGACCGCGGCCGGACTGCCGAAACGACGCCCGATGGCACAGCTGGTGCCCGGTGGAGTGGAGCGCGGCCCGGCCTCGGCGCAGCATCGGTCGCCGGAGGCGGTGCGGGGGCTGCTGTCCGCGTACCATCGCGGCGTCCAGCGGGGGCGCGAGCAGATGCCCGACGGACCTGACGGCATGGACGGGTCACCATCCACACCGGCTGGCAAGGAGCGAGAGACATGACAGCTACGCAGGACCTCGGTTGGCTGCTGGCCAACTTCACCGACCGCGTCCCCGGGGTCGCGCATGCGATCGCGGTCTCCGCCGACGGTCTGCTCCTGGCGGCCTCCCGGGACCTGCCACGGGACCGGGCCGACCAGCTGGCCGCGATCGCGTCCGGGCTGGTCAGCCTGACCGTGGGTGCGTCCCGGTGCTTCGAAGGCGGGGCAGTGCTGCAGACCGTGGTCGAGATGGACAACGGTTTCCTGTTCCTCATGTCCATATCCGACGGTTCATCGTTCGCGGTGCTGGCCGCCCGCAACTGCGATGTCGGCCAGGTCGGGTACGAGATGGCGCTGCTGGTGGACCGGGTCGGCGAGGCGCTGACCCCGCCCCCGCGGACCGCGGCAGGCATGGTCGGCTGAGCCGGGCCGGCGTGGGTGCCGGGGCGGGGCGAGGGGGTCGAGGAGGGGGGTGAGCGGCCACGATGACAGATGACCTGCCCAGCGGGCTGGTCCGGCCGTACGCGGTAACCGGTGGCCGGACCCACCCCCGCCTGGAGATCGCACTGGAGTCGCTGGTGGAGACTACGGTTCGCGGCCGTTCCGGGGGCGCGATCAACGGCGGCTTCGGCCGGGAGCACGAGCAGATCGCGGCGCTGTGCGACGGCCAGCTGCAGTCGCTGGCCGAGATCGCGGCCCGGATGAAGCTGCCGCTCGGGGTGGCCCGGGTCCTGATCGCGGACCTGGCCGCCGACGGCCTGGTGGCGGTGTACGAGCCGGCGTTGCTGAACGACAACGAAGCGGTGGGAACAGAACTGCTGGAGAGGGTGCTGAGTGGACTTCGACGGCTCTGAGAGAAGGTCCCAGCCGACACCGGGTCAGGTGACGTCGGCCAAGATCGTCATCGCTGGCGGGTTCGGCGTCGGGAAGACGACGCTGGTCGGCTCGGTATCGGAGATCACACCGCTGACGACCGAAGCCATCATGACCTCGGCCGGCCTCGGGGTCGACGACGTCGACGACATCCCCGGCAAGACCACCACGACGGTCGCAATGGACTTCGGCCGGATCTCGATCGACCGGGATCTCATCCTCTACCTGTTCGGAACCCCGGGGCAGACCCGGTTCTGGTTCATGTGGGACGAGCTGGTGCGGGGCGCGATCGGCGCGGTGGTGATGGTAGACACCCGGCGGCTGGCCGACAGCTTCGCGGCGATCGACTTCTTCGAGAACCGCCGGCTACCGTACCTGGTCGCGATCAACTGCTTCCATCGGAAGCAGTACCACGACGTGCAGGACGTCCGGGACGCGCTCGCGATCACGACAGACGTGCCGGTGGTCAGCTGCGATGCCCGGGGCCGGGAGTCGACCAAGCAGGTGCTGATCTCGCTTGTGGAGTATGTGCTGACCATGCGCCGGCAGCACGCAACGGCGCCGGCCTAGCCGGTCCGGCTTGGCCGCCGAGTGCGGCATGAGTAGACTTAATCCACTAAGTCTTACTAGACGCCGTCAGGTTCGTTGGAGGTCTCGTGACCACCACGAGGTTCGAGTTCGACGAGGTGGGCACCGCGGCAACCGGGGGGCGCCTGTTGGGCAGCTACCTGGCCGAGATCCTGGACACTTTCACCACCCGGCGGCTGACCCAGGCCGGGGTCGCCGAAGGGTCCCGGTGCCTGGTGATCGGCGCGGACGCGGGCAGTATCGCGGGTTGGCTAGCCGATCGGGCGGGCAGCGACGGTGAGGTGGTGGTCGCCGACACCGACCCGAGCCACGTCCCGGCGTATCCCGGGGTAACCGCGCTGCGCCACGACCCGGCCACCGATCCGCTGGTCGAGGACGACTTCGACCTGGTCTACGTCCGGTCGGTGATGGCCTGCCTGCCCGGCCGGCGGGGGCTGCTGGCACGGCTGGCAACGGCGTTGTCACCGGGGGGCGTGATCGTGCTCGACGAGCTGGAGGCCGGGTTCGGTCCGGGCATCCTGTACGCGCCAGATCCCGACGCCCACCGCCTGTTCGCCCGCTACCAGCAGGCACTCGACACGGTGCTGCGGCGGGCCGGCATCCACCCGTGGAGCTACCCCACCCACCGGGTCATGCGGGAGGCCGGTCTGGTCGGTGTGGACACGGAGTGCTGGTCGCGGTCGTGGCGCGGCGGCGAGCCCGGCTGCCTGCTTCCGCGCGCTCTGGCCGCCCAGCTGTTCGACGACCTCACCGAGGCCGGGATCGCCCGGCCGGACCTCGCGGCGTTCCGGGGGATCCTGCTCGACTCCCGGTTGGTGGTCCGCGGGTGCCCGGTCGTGTCGACCATCGGTCGCAAGCCGGCGACCGCCACCGATGGCTGGTTCGCGGCCGTGCCGGTCGGAGCGCCGGCGGCGGCCGGGACCTCGCCGGCGGCCGCCGGGTCGGTGGCCGGGGTGTCGCCGGTGCCGGACCGGTTGTCCCGGTGCGCATCGCCCAGCCGTGGGAGCCCGATCTTCGGGCGGATCGGGCCGCACCCCTCCCGGCCCTGACATCCGCCGGGAGCCGGCGCCCCGGACGGGTTGGCTCAGCCGGAGAGGCGGTCCTCATCCCGGTGGAACTCCCAGGCGCCGGCGGCCTGCCGCCCGGGCCGCCCGCCGAGCGGATAGCCGCCCACCTCCTGGCCCCGGCGCCAGCCGCTGAAGTATCCACTGGTGTGGGCGGCGATGCTGGCCGGGTCCCGAACCACCTGCAACGGGCGCTCGTCCCGCCGCGGCGGTGCACCCGGCACCAGGTTGGCGTGCGGCACTCGGCGCGGCAGCCCCGCCCCGGTCCGGTCGCCGACGGTCGGCTGCGCCGCCTGCTCGGCGGCCCGCCAGCCGAGGTCCATCTCGGACTCCCAGCCGGCGTCCGCGTCCTGGTCGAACCAGGCCGACCGGGTCTGCGCGAAGATCAGCAGAGTGTTGTCGTCGTCGGCCGAGACTGGTGGCGCACTACGCGGGACGCCGTAGCCGTTGGACCCGACCAGCCGCAGCGGGGGCGGGTCCGCCCGGGCCGACGGGAAGCCGAGGTCGTCCCGTAGTTCGTCCGGCAGGGTGGGCTCGACCAGCCGCAGCGGCGGTTGCTCCGGCGACGGCGGGTTCGTGCCGTTGGCCCATCCGTCCTCGCCGGACTGACCGGCGGGGAGGGGACTGCCAAGGCCAGTGCGACCCGGCCCCGGCCGGCCCCCCTGGTCGGTGACCGGTGCCTGGGTCGCCCAGTCGTCGTCCGACGGCCGGGTGGGCCAGTCGGACCGCGACCCGCGGGCCGACCGTTCCGGCGCTGGTCGTGGGGTCGGCACCTGGACGACCTGATCGCGAGGGGTGTCGGAGTTCCAGCCGGATTGGTTCGGGCGCGGGTGGTCGGTGATCGGTGTGATGCCGGGCGGCGGAGGCGGGGGCGGCGACACCGGCCGGTTGTGGGCCTCCGCCCGCGGGGCGGGCGGTGCGGACTGGACCGGGGTCCCGATCGCCGGCTCGGGTGCCGCCCGCCGTCCGGTGGCCGGCTCGCGGTCCGACCGCGCCAGCGGCGGTGCAGACGGTACCCCCCGGCGCGGCAGCAGGGGCGGCGGCGGTTCCGCGGCCGGCGGCCGGTCTGGCTGGGCCACGGGGGGCGGTGGCACTGCCGGGGGCAGGCTCTGCGGGGCCGGCACGAACGGTTGTGGCGGTGGCGGTGGCGGTGGCGGTGGCGGTGGCGCCGACCGGGGCCGGTTCGCCGGCCGTGTTGGCGCTCCGGTGGGTGGCGTCGGGGTCGCGGTGGCCCCACTACGCGGGAACGCGGCCGCCAGCGGACCCGTCGCCGCCGACAACGGGGTGAGCGGGGACACCGGAGTGGTCGGTTCCGGGACCGGCTCTGCCGCGGGCGCGCTCCTGGATGCGGGTACCGCCGCCCTGGATGCGGGTGCCACCGCCTTGGATGCCCGGGCCGCTCCGGATGCCCGGGCCGCCCGGGACGCGCGTACCGGCCCTGAATCGGGCGCGGGCCCGGTCGCCGGTCCCGCGGTCACCGCGTCCGGCCTGACCCGGTCCGCGAGCGCGTTCACCAGCACCGTACTGGCGGCGTCGCAGGCGCGGACCGCCGCCACCGACTGCCGGACGGTCTCCGCGACGGTGGCGGTGAGCGCCTTGCCGGTCCCACCCCGGCGGGAAGTCTCCGCGATCGCCACCCGCAGCGCGGTGATCGCCTCGGCGACGGACGCCTGGTCGGCGACGCCGGCGCTGGCCAGCCTGGCGGTCACCGCGTCCGCGGTGGCGGCGGCGTCCCGACCGCGCTCCGCCGTGGACGAGGCCAGTGTGCCCGGCTCGGGGAGGGCGTCCAGGACCGCCAGGGTCACCGGATCGGCGGGATCCGGGTAGGCACGCAGCGCCGCCGGGTACAGCTCCCGCAGCACCTCCCGCAGCGCCACCGCGGCCGCGTGCCGGCCGATCGCGAGCGCACTATGCGCGGCCAGCACCGGCTTCAGACCGGCCAGGCCGGCCGGCGGGGCGAGCAGGGTGGCGGAGAGCGCACCCGCCTGGAGCGCCCGGGCCAGGCCGAGACCGCGCCGCTGCGCCGGTGCCGACTCGGCCTGCTCCGACGACTCCTCGGTGAACCGGTACGCGAGGTCGTCGGTGGACTCGTCGTCGACGATGGTGAGCGCCCAGCCGGCGGTGGCGAGCAGCATCGGCACCAGCCGGTTGCCGTTGTCGGCCGCGATGGCCACAGAGTACGGTCCGGTGGCGCGTTCGGCGAGCAGGGCGCTAAGATACGCATACCCGTACGAGTCGTCCCCGAGCTCGCAAACGTCGAGAATCCGGCCGGCATCGTCCACAATAGTCGCGGAAAGCGATGAGCTGCCTACGGCCAGTTGGCGTGGCGGGTAAGCCGAAGCCAGTCCGCAGTACACCCGCACGAGCGCCACGGCGTCGCCTCCTCCCCTACCCAGGCCGGGGGGGACCTGGGTTTGGTGCCTTCCGTCGATCCTCGCTGGCGAAGCTCAGTCCCGCCAGTCTACGGCGGCCGAGATTTTCCCGATGACCGTGCGCCAGCCGAGACTTGCCTGTTGTGCCCCGATTCGGCGGAGCCGGCGGCGGGCGAACAGCCCACCCATCCCGCCGGCGTCGGTGGCCCGCAGGGCCTCGTCCAGGTCGTCCAGCGGCGAGCCGGCGGCCAGCGCCGTGATCACCGGCTCCAGCCGGAGCGCCCAGCCGACGTCCCGGGCCAGCTCGCCGGCGCCGATCAGCAACGGCAGGTCCCAGGCGTCGTGGCCACCGCGGAGGTTCTCGACCACCAGGTCCAGCCCGTACGTGTCCTGGTCGGTGGGCACGACGTCGGCCGCCCGTACCTGCTTGGTGACGGTGGCCCAGGTGTCCAGCTGGGTGAGGTCGTGCGGGGCGTCGGAGCCGATGAACGAGACCAGCGACTCCGGGGTGGCGAACAGCAGCAGCCGGCCCCGGTGGCTGAGGAAGATCGGCACCTCCTCGTCTTCGGGTTCGGCCGGCTCGCCCGACTCGTCCTCCTGATCCTGGAAGTCTTCCGACGCCGGTTCCTCCTCCGTGAGCTCCGGAGCGTCCGGGTCGGCCTGCGCGACGAGCTCGGCGGCCAGCGCGGCGTCCTCGGCCGCCCGCACCCGCTCCCGCTCGGCGAACGGATCGGCGTCGTCCTCCTCTGCCGGGGGCGCCTCCGTGGGGGTGAGCTGGCTGGCCGGCCGGTAGCCCCGCAAGGTGAAGCCGACCTGCCCGCCCGGCAGGGCGACCTTGACCGGCTCGACGCCGACCTCCTGCCACAGCTCGTCGGTGGCCTCCGACCGGGCGGCCGGCGCGGCCTCGTCGCCGCTCTCGGCGTCGCCCTCGGGGTCGGTCTCGTCGGCGTCGCCCTCGGCGGCGGTCTCGGTCTCGTCGCCAGCCTCGGCCTCGGGCACGGCCTCGCGGGAGTCGGCGGCGTCGGGCTCGGGGGAGTCGGTCACGGTGACCTCCGGAACGCGGTCGGTTGGGTAACTCTGCGCCCACACCTTAGTCGTACCGGTCGAGACCGCGCCTGCCGCATCCGTGCCGCCCCGCTCACAGCCCCTTCGGGTGCCAGACCGTCTTGGTCTCCAGGAACGCGGTCAGCCGCGCCAGCCCGGGGTCGGCGGTCCAGTCCACCGGCCGGTCCGGCGGCCGGACCACCCGTTTCAGGGTTTCGGCGGCGGCCTGCTCCAGCGACGTCGCCAGCACCGGGTCGGTCACCCCGGTCAGGTCGAGCGCGTTCACGTCGGCGTGGGAGGCCAGCCACGGCGCGGTTTCGGCGACCCGTCCGGTGAGGAGGTTCACCACCCCGCCCGGCAGGTCGCTGGTGGCCAGGATCTCGGCCAGCGTGATCGCCGTCCGGGGCGCGGACTCGGCCGCCAGCACCACCACCGAGTTCCCGGTCACGATCGCCGGTGCGACCACGCTGACCAGCCCGAGCAGCGGCGAGTCGGGCGGCGCCACGATCCCCACCACCCCGGTCGGCTCGGGCGCGGACAGGTTGAAGAACGGGCCGGCCACCGGGTTCGCGCCCCCGTAGACCTGGGCGACCTTGTCCGCCCATCCCGCGTACCAGATCCACCGGTCGACCGCCGCGTCCACCTCAGCGGCCGGTACGCCGAGCGCGGTCAGCTCACCCCGCCGCCCCTCGGCCATCTCCGCCGCCCGGTAGAGGATCTGACCCCGGTTGTACGCGGTGGCGCCGGCCCAGCCGGCAACCGCCGCGCGGGCGGCGACCACCGCGTCCCGGACGTCCTTACGGGACGCGAGCGCCACGTTGTTTCCTTGCACGAGGTAGGTCCGTCCTGACTCGCTGCGCGGGAACGCGCCGCCGATGAACAGCTTGTACGTCTTGCGTACCTCCAGTCGGGCCGGCTCAGGCAAGATAGCCCTCCAACCCGTGCCGGCCGCCCTCCCGGCCGTACCCCGACTCCTTGTAGCCGCCGAACGGCGCCGCCGGGTCGAACTTGTTGAACGTGTTCGCCCACACCACCCCGGCCCGGAGCCGGTCGGCGATCGCCAGGATCCGGGAGCCCTTGTCGCTCCAGATCCCGGCCGACAGCCCGTACGGAGTGTTGTTCGCCTTCGCCACCGCCTCGTCCGGGGTGCGGAACGTGAGCACCGACAGCACCGGCCCGAAGATCTCCTCGCGGGCGATCCGATGCGCCTGGGTAACTCCGGTGAAGATGGTCGGGGCGAACCAGAACCCGCGCTCCGGCAGCTCGCACGGCGGTGACCACGGCTGCGCGCCCTCCTGCTCCCCGATCTCCGACAGGGTCCGGATCCGGTCCAGCTGGACCCGGGAGTTGATCGCTCCGATGTCGGTGTTCTTGTCCAGCGGGTCACCGATCCGCAGCGTGGCCATCCGCCGCTTCAGGGACGCCAGCAGCTCGTCGTAGACCGACTCCTGCACCAGCAGCCGGGAACCGGCGCAGCAGACGTGCCCCTGGTTGAAGAAGATGCCGTTGACAATCCCCTCCACCGCCTGGTCGATCGGGGCGTCCTCGAAGACGATGTTCGCCGCCTTGCCGCCCAGCTCCAGGGTCACCCGCTTGCGGGTGCCGGCGACCGCGCGGGCGATCTGCCGACCAACCTCAGTGGAGCCGGTGAACGCCACCTTGTCCACATCGGGGTGTTCCACCACTGCGGCCCCGGTGCTGCCGGCGCCGGTGACGATGTTCACCACTCCGGGCGGCAGGTCCGCCTGCTGGCAGATCTCCGCGAACCGCAGCGCCGACAATGGAGTGGTCTCGGCCGGCTTGAGCACCACTGTGTTCCCGCAGGCCAGCGCCGGGGCGATCTTCCAGGCCAGCATCAGCAGCGGGAAGTTCCACGGGATCACCTGCCCGGCCACTCCGACCGGCCGCGGGTCCGACCCGAAGCCGGCGTGGCCCAGCTTGTCGGCCCAGCCGGCGTAGTAGAAGAAGTGGGCGGCCACCAGTGGCAGGTCGGCGTCCCGCGACTCCCGGATCGGCTTACCGTTGTCCAGCGACTCCAGCACCGCCAGCTCGCGCGAGCGCTCGGCGATGATCCGGGCGATCCGGAACAGGTACTTCGCCCGCTCCCGGCCGGGCATCGGCTCCCACACCCGCTGGTACGCGGACCGGGCGGCCCGGACCGCCGCGTCCACATCGGCCGGCCCGGCCTCGGCCACCTCGGCGAGCACCTCCTCGGAGGCCGGGTTCACCGACTTCATCACCCCGCCGTCGGTCGGCTCGACGAACTCGCCGCCGATGAACAGGCCGTACGACGGCTGGATGTCCACGATGGTCGTGGACTCCGGTGCCGGCGCATACTCGAACCGGGGCATCGCACTCAGTCCAGTGTGAAGTAATCGGGGCCGGAATAATGGCCGGTGGCCAACCTGGTCCGCTGCATCAGCAGGTCGTTGAGCAGAGTGGACGCGCCGATCCGGAACCGGTCCGGGTCCAGCCAGTCGTCCCCGGCGGTCTCGGCGACCAGCACGAGATAGCGGATCGCGTCCTTGCTGGTGCGGATGCCCCCGGCCGCCTTCACCCCGACCGTCCGGCCGGTGGCTTCCCGGTAGTCGCGCACCGCCTCCAGCAGCACCAGCGTGACCGGCCGGGTGGCGGCCGGCGCCACCTTGCCGGTGGAGGTCTTCACGAAGTCGGCCCCGGCCAGCATCGCCAGCCAGGCGGCCCGCCGGACGTTGTCGTAGGTGACCAGCTCGCCGGTCTCCAGGATCACCTTCAGGTGAGCGCCCTGCGCCGCCTCCCGGACCGCCACGATCTCCTCGTGCACCAGACCGTACCGGCCGGCCAGGAAGGCACCCCGGTTGATCACCATGTCGATCTCGTCGGCGCCGGCCGCCACCGCCGCCCGGACCTCGGCCACCCGGACCTCCAGCGGGGCCTGGCCGGACGGGAAGGCGGTCGCGACGCTGGCCAGGTGTACGCCGGAGCCGGCCAGCTCGGCCGCGGCGGTGGCGACCATCGACGGGTAGACGCAGACCGCCGCCACCGGCGGGCAGGTCGGGTCGGCCGGATCCGGGCGGCGCGCCTTGGCGCACAGCGCCCGCACCTTGCCCGGAGTGTCAGCACCCTCCAGGGTGGTCAGGTCCACCATCTGGATCGCCAGGTCGATCGCCCACGCCTTGGCGGTGGTCTTGATCGAGCGGGTGGCGAGCATGGCCGCCCGCTGCTCGGCCCCGACCTGGTCGACCCCCGGCAGCCCGTGCAGGAACGCGCGCAGCCCCGCCTCCGACTGCGCCACCTCGCCCAGCGTCGCCGTCACAGCTCCAGCGTACGCCCGGCCGTACCCGGCCCGGTCTTCCGCGGCGGGCGGCCTGCTGGTGATCGCCCAGCCGGTGCTGGACGTAGCCGAGGCTGTCCCAGCTCAAAGCCTCCGTCGACCGGATGCCGACCTCACTGCGCATAAGCGACCGGACAGCGGGCGGTGACTAGAGCAGCTCATGCGGCCAACAACCGCCGGGCGCGGCGGGCCGCCGGTGTCGGCAGCAACCGCAGTTTCGCACGCGCATCCAGGAAGGTGCTCACAGCCGTGCACGCAGTGGCAAGCTGCACCACGGCCGGGTCGAGTTCGGCGAGGTGGTGACTGGCGAGCCAGTTGCTGACCTCGGCCCAGGACTAGGCGCGGGGCGGGCCGGCCCGGAGGCGCCGACGGCACGCATCGGTGACCGCCGCCGCGTCCCCGGCCAGCGACCAGTCCGCCTCCAGCCACCAGGTGGCGCCGGCCTCCGCCCAGGGCGCCACGGTGGCGGCCGCGGCCGCCGGGTCGTCGCCCGATGTCTGTCCTTCCCAGATCACCTCGTACCCGGTCATGTCCTGTCCCTGCGCGGCCCGCTCGCGCCGCAGCCAGTCCACGCCTTCCCGGAGCGTGTCCGGGGTGGCCGGGCTCGCGGGCGGCAGGAAGTTCGGCAGCCAGCCGTCCCACTGGGCGGCCCGGCGCATCGACCGGGGGCGCGGCCAGCCGCCCACCACCCAGACCGGGATCCGGGCCTGCTGTACCGGCGGTGCTGGCAGCATGAACTCGGTCGGCGACACGGTGTAGTGCCGGCCCTGATGGGCGAACGGCTGGCCGCCCCACAGGCCGGCCAGCACGGCCAGCCCTTCGTCCAGCAGCTCCGCCCGGACCTTCCGGCCCGGGTCGGTCTCGAACGCGGTCCACCCGTCGTGGATCGCGCCCAGCCCGACCGACAGGATCACCCGCCCGCCGGAGAGGTTGTCCAGGGTGGCGGTCTGGCCGGCCAGCTCCCACGGCCGGCGGCGCGGCAGCGGGGTCAGCATGGTGCCGAGCCGGATCGTGCCGGTGACCATCGCGGCAGCGGTGAGCGCCACCCAGGCGTCCACCCCCCAGACCGGCTCCCAGACGAAGAACCCGTCCCAGCCGGCCGACTCCGCCTCGGCGGCCAGCTCGGCGGCGGTGCGCGCGTCACCGCGCGGCAGCACGAACCCATACCTCACATCCGGACCTTAGCGCCGGCCTGGGACGGCCGCGGCGATCGCTGGATGCGCGGGAGCTGGTTATCAGATACGATATATGACTGAGATGGCGGGTAACGACAAACAGCAGCCGGTGCCGGTGCCTCCGGTGCCGGATGAGCTCAGCACCGAGCAGCGGGCGGTGCTGGAGTCGGCGGCCCGGCTGCAGGAGCTGGTGCCGGATGCCGTGCTGGTCGGTGGGTCAGCGGCCGCGCTGTATGCGGCACATCGCGACTCCTTCGATCACGACCACGTGGTCCGCGACCTCCGGGACCGGTTCGACATGGTCCTGGAGGCACTCGAGTCCGAGGGCGATTGGGTAACCAACCGGGTCCGGCCAGGGAAGATCATCCTTGGCCGGCTCGGAGACATCGAGGCCGGCGTCCGGCAGCTCATCCGTACCCGAGCGCTGGAGACGACTGAGATCCGGCTCGGCTCGGGGCGGACGCTACGTGTCCCCACCGCTGCGGAGACACTACGGATCAAGGGGTTCCTGATCGTGCGCCGGAACCAGACCCGGGACTACCTGGACGTCGCCGCTCTGGCCGACCGCTACCAGACCGACCCGGCTGCCGAGGTGCTTGCCCGGATCGACGACTACTACCGGGACCAGCACGGCGGTGGCCGCGGCGTGGCGGCACAGGTAGCCCGGCAGCTCGCCGACCCACGGCCGGCCGACGTGTCAGTGACCCGGCAGCTGGACGCGTATCGAAACCTGGCTCCCCGCTGGCGGGACTGGGAGCACGTCCGGTCAGCCTGCCGGGAGCTCGCCGCGGCCGTGCTCGAGGTGGAGGTGTGATCCGATGCCGCTGGCGTTTCGCAGCCTGACTACCAAGGTGTCCGATCCGGTGACCGAATGGCCGACCGAGGCGGTGCAGACGGCGCTGGAGCGGGGCGACCTGCACGACTGGCACCGGTTGGCGGCGATGATCGACCGCGAACCCTGGGGTCGGACGGCGCGGCAGGTCGAGGAGGTGCTCGGCCACGCCCGCCCGTACGGGGTGGCCGAGGCCATGGAGGCGGTGATCGCTCGGGCGCGGGAGCGGGCGCAGCGGCGGGAACGGAAAGCGGTAGCCACTGAGGTCCGGCGGATCGTGGACCGGTCCGGGTTGACCCAGGCAGAGTTCGCTGCCCGGATCGGGACCTCGCCATCGCGCCTGTCGACCTACGTCACCGGGCGGGTGGTGCCGTCGGCCACGCTGCTGGTCCGGATGCGCCGGCTGGCGGCCGGCGGCTGAGCCGCAGGCGTCCCGTTCCCCGGCCCGTCCCCGTCGCGCGCCGGGGGCGGGTTCTGTCCTGTCTGGACCATCCAGTAAGGCGCACCCGGATCGAACCGGTCGGACCGGGCGTGCGTGCTGACTGGCAAGGACCTGTCACAGAAGGGAACGGGGATGGCTTCCAGGTTGAGGCGGCTCGGGATCGGTGTGGTTGCTGCGGTGGCCGTGGTGAGTGTGGTCACCGCATGTGGCACCGACGACGACGGCGGAGGCGGGAGCAGCGGCGGCGGGAACGGCGACACCGAGCTGTCGGTCACGATCCTCCAGCCGGCCAGTGGTGACACAGTGAGCATTCCGTTCACATTGGAGGTCGACGCGAGCGAGGATCTCGGCCCGACCGATTCCGGCCTCCACCACGTGCACGTCTACTTCGACGGGGACGACAGCAACTACGAGGTCATCGAGGAGGGTAACCGCGTCGCCCGGGAGATCACTGCCGACTCGCCGGCCGTTGCTGGGCTGCCGCCCGGTGAGCACACCCTCAACATCTCGCTCCGGAACGCCGACCACTCGGCGGCGGGCGCCGAGGCGGAGGTGGCGATCGTCGTCGACAACCCGGCGAGCGGGTGAGCCCGGGGAACCGCCCCGGCGGCCGGGCGCAGCCACCGCCAGGATCGGTGCTGGAGCGGCACAACGTCCGTACCCGGTGGTTCCACGCCGGGGTGTACCTCACGGTGCTGATCCTGCTCGGGACCGGCTGGTGGCTGACGCTCGGCCGGGAGGGGCAGCCGAGTGTGCTGTCCAGGATGGTCGGTCTGCCCGACACCGAGGTGCATCTCTGGGTGGGCTGGGGGTTCACCGGTCTCGCGGCCGCCGGGGTGCTGCTCGGCTGGCGGGCGGCCTGGACGGTGCTCGCCGACTCGGTGCGGTTCCGCCGCAGCGACCTGCGCTGGTTCGCCCGCTGGCCCGTGGCCGTGCTGACCGGCAGGTTCCGACGGCACGACGGGCACTTCGACCCCGGTCAGCGGATCGCCAACCTGGTGATGGTCGGGTTGCTGCTGGCCCTGACGATCAGCGGGATCGGGCTCTGGGCGGTGTCCGGCGGGCCGACGTTCGTCTGGTTCAACCGGGTCCACCGGTGGTCGACGTACCTGCTGACCCCGGTCGTGGTCGGGCACATCGTGATCGCGGCGGGCGTCCTGCCCGGCTACCGCGGGGCCTGGCGGGCGATGCACCTGGGGGGTCGGCTCCAGCGCGACACCGCGCGCCGGCTGTGGCCAGGCTGGCTGGAGCGGCATGAGCAGCCCGCCGGGCGGGGCCGGCAGCGCGGAGGGCGCCGAGTCGGACCACCGCCGTAGCCCCCGGCCGGCCTGGCATCCTGGAGGCATGTGCCGAAACATTCGGGTGCTCCACAACTTCGAGCCGTCGGCGACCGAGGATGAGATCCACGCCTCGGCGCTCCAATACGTCCGCAAGATCAGCGGGAGCAGCAAGCCGTCCGCGGCGAATGCCGAAGCGTTCCAGATCGCGGTCGACGAGGTCGCCCAGGCCACCCGCAGCCTGCTGAGCCAGCTGGTCACCCACGCTCCGCCCCGGGACCGCGAGGTCGAGGCCGCCAAGGCGCGGGCCCGGGCGGCGGAGCGGTACGGGACACCGGCCGCCGCTCGGTAGCGATAGCCGGGTAGCCACAGGCGGGCGGCCCCGGGACCGGGTCCCGGGGCCGCCTCAGAGTACGCGCGCTACCAGCGGTCGCCGGCCGCCACCAGCTCGCCCGCGCCGTCCCGACCGGCCGGCTCGGCGAGGTCGACCGGCAGCCGGAGGTCCGCCGGGTCGATCGAATCGGCCGCCGCCGGGTCGGTCGAGGTGGCCTCGGTCAGGTCGATCGAGGTGGCCTCGGTCGGGTCGGTGGCTGCGGCACCGTCCCCGGAGCCGACCCGCCGGAGCAGGACGATCGCCACCACCGCGAAGATCGCCATCGCCACCGTGCCGATCCCGGCCACCACGTTCAGCCCGCTGGTGAACGCCTCCTGCGCCGGCTCCAGCAACCCGGCAGCCATCCCGGCCGGCAGCTGCTCAGCCGCCGCCACCGCACTGGCCAGCGTGTCCCGGGTCGCCGCGCCCAGCTCCGCCGGCGCGTCCGCCGGAACCGTGACCTGGCTGCGGTACACCGCGGTGCCGATGCTGCCCAGCACCGCGATCCCACTCGCGATCCCGAACTCGCCGCTGGTCTCCGACATCGACGCCGCCGACCCGGCCTTCTCCGGCGCGACCGAACCGACCACGATGTCGGTCACCAGCGCCGCCCCGGGGCCCAGCCCGAGGGTGCAGATCGCCAGCGCGACGACCACCAGCCCGAGTCCGCCGTCCGCGTCGACCTGGGTCAGCAGCGCCATCCCGACCGCGGTGACCGCCATCCCGCCGCCGATCACGTTGCCCCGGCCCACCCGCTGGGCCAGCGGCGGCGCCAGCATCGTGCCCGCGATCATTCCGAGCGTCGGCGGGACCAGCCACAGCCCGGCGCCCAGCGGGGTGAGCCCCCGCACCAGCTGCAGGTACTGGCTGACGAACAGGAACAGACCGCCCATCGCGACCGCCCCGACCATCATCACGCCCAGCGCGGTCGTGAACGTGCGGTTCCCGAACAGCCGCAAGTCCAGCAGCGGGCTGGCCAACCGGTTCTGCCGCCGCACGAACCCCACGCCCACCGCGGCGCCAGCCATGATGGCGAGGATCGGCGCGGCGGTCAGGCCGACCCGGGCAACCTCCTTGATCCCGTAGATGATCGGCAGGATGGTGGCCAGCGACAGCGCCACGCTGGTCAGGTCCAGCTTGCCGGCCTGGCTGTCCCGGTCCTCGGGCAGCAGCGCCCGGCCGACCATCAGCAACAGCACCATCACCGGTACGCCGAGCAGGAACGCCGACCCCCACCAGAACCACTGCAGCAGGGTCCCGCCGACCACCGGTCCGATCGCCGTGCCGCCCATGAAGCAGCTGATCCACACCGCGATCGCCGACCCCCGCTGCCGCGGGTCCTTGAACATGTTGGTGATCAGGCCCAGCGTGGACGGCATCAGGGTGGCCCCGGCGATCCCGAGCAGGATCCGGGTCGCGATCAGCATCTCGGCGCTGGTCGAGTAGGCCGCCAGCACCGAGGCGACTCCGAACGCGGCGGCCCCGATCAGCAGCAGCCGGCGGCGGCCGATCCGGTCGCCGAGCGTACCCATGGTGATCAGGAGGCCGGCGATCATGAACCCGTAGATGTCCATGATCCATAGCAGCTGGCTGCTGCTCGGCCGCAGGTCCGCGGCCAGGTGCGGGAGCGCCAGGTAGAGCACGCTCATGTCGAGTGAGAGCAACAGCGTCGGCAGGGCCAGCACCGCCAGCCCCACCCACTCCCGCCGGCCGGCACGCTGGCCGGCCCGCTGGCCGGCGGTGGTGGTCGCGGTGGTCGTGTCCATGGGAAAGTCCTCCGGTGGTGTCTTCGTTCGGTGCGGCCGGGCGGCCGGCGTTCTCACCGGGGACGTCGCGCCCGGCGGCCCGGCCTCGACATCCCGCCGGACCGAGTGGGAGTGACCTGCGCCACTCTCGCCGCGGTCTCAGCCGGACGGGGGAGAATCGGGAAGCCGAATCACCAGAGGGGGAGTCGTGAAGTATCTGTTGCTCATCTACAACAACCCAGCCAGCCGGGAGAGTGGGTCCGAGGCCGACCTGGCGAAGCTGATGCAGGGCCACATCTCGCTCTACCAGGAGCTGGCCAGCGCCGGCAAGGTGGTCAGCTCGGCCGCGCTGACCGACCCACCCCGGGCCACCACCGTGCGGGTAAGCGGGGGCGTGCCGGCGGTCACCGATGGGCCGTTCCTGGAGGCCAAGGAGTATCTGGCCGGCTACTACCTGGTCGACTGCGACACGCCGGACGAGGCGGCCGAGATCGCCGCCCGGATCCCGTGTGGGGTGACCGGTGCGGTGGAGATCCGGCCGATCGACGAGCAGGTCACCGGCCTGGTCCGCGGCGAGGCCGGCTAGCGCCGGCGGGCACCCGCCGGCGGCGGGTCAGCGCGACCGGCCCGGAGCCTCTAGGGTCGCCATGGTCACGTCCTTCCCGAGGAGGGTTCATGGAAGACTGGATCACTGGAGTGGTGGCGGTGCTGGGCACCCTGATGGTGCTCGCCGGAGCCACCCTGATCGTGCTCAGGACGCTGGGCCGGCTCGGCGGACCGGCCGCCGAGCCGGACGCCACCCCGACCGCACCGCGGCCCGGCGCGCCGGCGACCAGCCGGTGGCAGGCGTTGCGCCGGCTCAGCCCGGCCACCCAGCTGATCGGCTGGGGGGTGGTGTTGCTGGTGGTCGCCGCGTTCACGGTCGGCCTGATCAGCTTCGGGATCAACCTGGAGGCCGGCACGCAGTAGACCAGCCCCGGTACGGGAAACTGGGTCGAACCGGCACCGAGAACGCGGCTAGGGTGACCGCATGACCAGCAGCTCCCGGGTTCCCGCGCGCCCGTCCCTGGACGGGCTGGAAGACAGGTGGGTCGACCGCTGGGAGGGGCAGGGGGTATACCGGTTCGACCGGACCCGGAGCCGGGCTGAGATCTACTCGATCGACACTCCACCCCCGACGGTCAGCGGTTCGCTGCACGTCGGCAGCGTGTTCTCGTACACGCAGACCGACCTGATCGCCCGCTACCAGCGGATGCGGGGCCGGGTGGTGTTCTACCCGATGGGGTGGGACGACAACGGGCTGCCGACCGAACGCCGGGTGCAGAACTACTACCGGGTGCGGTGCGACCCGGCCCGCCCGTACGACCCGGACTTCCGCCCGCCGTCGCAGCCGGGCGGCGAGCAGCAGCCGATCTCCCGGCGCAACTTCATCGAGCTCTGCGAGCGGCTGACCGCCGAGGACGAGCAGGCGTTCGAGGCGCTGTGGCGCCGGCTCGGGCTGTCGGTGGACTGGACCCTGACGTACCAGACCATCGACGCCACCGCCCGGCGGGTCGCCCAGTGGGCGTTCCTGCGCAACCTCGCCCGCGGCGAGGCCTACCTGGCCGAGGCGCCGACCCGGTGGGACGTCACGTTCCAGACCGCGGTCGCGCAGGCCGAGCTGGAGGACCGGGAGCGGCCCGGCGCCAGCCACCGGATCGGGTTCGGCCGCCCGGACGGCGGGCGGGTGCTGGTGGAGACCACCCGTCCGGAGCTGCTGCCGGCGTGCGTGGCGCTGGTGGCCCACCCGGACGATGCGCGCCATCGGGAGCTGGTCGGCACCGCCGTGCGTACCCCGCTGTTCGGGGTCGACGTGCCGGTCCACGCGCACCGGCTCGCCGAGCCGGACAAGGGCACCGGGCTGGCCATGATCTGCACCTTCGGCGACACCACCGACGTGACCTGGTGGCGGGAGCTGGACCTGCCCGCGCGCCCGATGGTCGGGCGGGACGGCCGGCTGCTGCCGGACCCGCCGGCCGGGATCGACACCCCGGCCGGGCGGGCCGCCTACCGGGAGCTGGCCGGGGCCAGCGTGCCGGCCGCCCGGAAACGGGTGGTGGCGCTGCTGCGCGAGACCGGCGACCTGGCCGGTGAGCCGGTGCCGATCACCCATCCGGTGACTTTCTACGAGAAGGGCGACCAGCCGCTGGAGATCGTCACCACCCGGCAGTGGTATCTGCGCAACGGTGGCCGCGACCCGCGGCTGCGGGAGGCGCTGCTGGCCCGGGGGCGGGAGCTGGCCTGGCACCCGGAGCACATGCGGGTCCGGTACGAGAGCTGGGTGACCGGGCTGACCGGGGACTGGCTGGTCAGCCGGCAACGGTACTTCGGCGTGCCGATCCCGGTGTGGTATCCGCTGGACGGTGCCGGAGAGCCGGTGTATGACCGGCCGCTGGTGCCGGCGGAGGCGGCCCTGCCGGTCGACCCCGGCTCCGAGCCGCCGCCGGGCTACCGGCCCGACCAGCGCGGCGAGCCGGGCGGGTTCATCGGCGACCCGGATGTGCTCGACACTTGGGCCACCTCGTCGCTCACCCCGCAGATCGCCGGCGGCTGGATGGAGGACGACTCTCGGTTCGCGCGGGTGTTCCCGATGGACCTGCGACCGCAGGGTCCCGAGATCATCCGGACCTGGCTGTTCGCCACCGTGCTCCGGTCCCATCTGGAGCACGGCTGCCTGCCCTGGTCGCACGCCGCGATCAACGGGTGGGTGCTGGACCCGGACCGCAAGAAGATGTCCAAGTCCCGGGGCAAGGTGGTGACGCCGGCCGACCTGCTGGAGACTTACGGGTCGGACGCGGTGCGCTACTGGGCGGCGAAGGGGCGGCCGGGCAGCGACACCGCGTTCGACACCGGGCAGATGAAGGTCGGCCGGCGGCTGGCCGTGAAGCTGCTCAACGCCAGCCGGTTCGTGCTCGGGCTGGGTGCCGGAGACGGCTCGGTCACCGCGGTCCTGGACCGGGCGATGCTGGCCGCGCTGGCGGACACAGTGGACGAGGCGACCACGGCGCTGGACGGCTACGACTACACCCGGGCGCTGGAGTCGACCGAGCAGTTCTTCTGGCGGTTCTGCGACGACTACCTGGAGCTGGCCAAGGCCCGGGGGTACGGGGAGCGGGGCGAGGCCGGAGCGGAGTCGGCCCGGGCCGCGCTGGCCACCGCACTGTCTACGGTGCTTCGACTGCTGGCGCCGTTCCTGCCGTTCGTCACCGAGGAGGTCTGGTCCTGGTGGCAGGACGGCTCGGTGCACCTGGCGGCCTGGCCGGACCCGGCGGCGCTGCGGGCGCTGGCCGGTGGCGCGTCCCCGGACGCGCTGGCGGTCGCCGGGGAGGTGATCGCCGAGGTCCGGAAGGCGAAGTCGGAGGCGAGGCTGTCGATGCGGGCGGAGGTCGGCTCGGTGCTGGTGCGTGCCGACCCGGATCGGTTGGCGGTGCTGGCCGGCGTGGCCGACGACCTGCGTGCCGCCGGCCGGATCGGCTCACTGTCTACTGAAGACCATCTGGAGCCGGCCCTGGTCACCCAGGTCCACCTGTAGCCGTGCCGCCGCGGATCGAGGCGGTCGTGTTCGACGTGGGTGAGACCATCGTGGACGAGTCGCGCGAGTACGGGCGCTGGGCCGACTGGCTCGGGGTGCCGCGGCACACGTTCTTCGCCGTCCTCGGCGCGGTGATCGCCCGCGGGCTCGACCACCGGGAGGTGTTCCAGGTCTTCCGGCCGGGCTTCGACCTGCCCGAGGAGCGGCGCCGGCGGGCGGCCGCCGGCCAGCCCGAGTCCTTCCGGGAGGCTGACCTCTACCCGGATGCCCGGCCGTGCCTGGCGGCGCTGCGGGAGCGCGGTCTGCGGGTGGGGCTGGCCGGCAACCAGCCGGCCTCGGCCGAGCCGGCCCTGCGGGCGCTCGACCTGCCGGTGGACCTGGTCGCCACATCGGACGGTTGGGGCGTCGAGAAGCCGTCCGCCGGGTTCTTCCACCGGGTGGTGGCGGCGGCGGGTTGCCCCGCGGAGCGGGTGCTCTACGTCGGCGACCGGCTTGACAACGACATTCGGCCGGCGCAGGCGGCGGGCCTGGCGACCGCCCTGATCCGGCGCGGCCCGTGGGGCCACATCCTGCGCGATGACGCGGTGTCCGCCCGGTGCCAGTTCCGGATCAGCTCCCTGGCCGAGCTGCCAGACCTGGTGCTTAGCCATGCCACTTGAGCCCACTTGGTGGGGTGGAGGCGATCATACGCCCGGAAATGTCCGACATTCCCCCACGCAAGATCGCCCCCACCCCACCAACAGAGTCAACAGGCGGGTTGTCCGGTGCCGGGCCGCGAGGACGACGTTGGCGGCGTCGGTGATCCCCAGGTTGCGGTCTGCGTACCGGGTGGCGCTCAGCCCCGGTCTGGGATCACGCGCCTTCGGTCCAATAGCGGTTGAGCCGCTCCACCGCTTCGGCCTTGCTCATCGCGGCGACCTCGGTGTCGTTGAGGCCCACGCGGTTGATCAGGAGGTAGACAAGATCGGCCGGGAGCGATCCGGTGGGTGCCTCGGGCACCCCTCGATCAGGCTTCGCCCCGTCCCGAACGCAGCTCCAGAACTCCGGCTCGGAGACCTGGAGCTGGTCGCGAAGGATGTGGCCCCAGAGGCTCGGCCCGTAGGTGCTGCGGTCAACCGGGTGCGAGATGCGGGTTCGCAGGATGCGACCGTCTGGCAGAGCGAGCTCGTAGGTGACGTGATGGCTGCCACTGCGGCCGTGGGCATCGCGCACGGGCTTCCAGCCTTCGACGTCGCAGAACTTCTCGTGGTCCTGTCGGGTCGGCTGTGGCCAGCTCACCGGCCGGACCCGACCAGCCAGTCCCGCAGCTGGTTGTCGTCACTGAGACTGATCAGCTGCACCAGCCCCCAGTTGTTCCGGTGGTTCGGAGCGTCCAGCAGCCGCTCCTGCCAGTCCTCGGCGTACTCTCGCAGCGCCGTGATCATCTCGGCGATGGCCTCCTCGAAGGTGGCCCCTTCGGCCGCGATGGGCAGCCCGGGGATGAAGACCGACCACGCGTCCGCTTCGGCGACGACCTGGGCGCGGGGCGCGCTGCGCGAAGCGAGGGAGGAGCGGAGCCGCTCGACATCGACGACGGCGGTCCTCGCGGCGTCTCGCCGGACGGTGGCCACATGCCCGCGCTCGGCCGCATCGAGCAGGTCCTTCAGATGCGCACGGGCCTCCGTGTAGCTGTCGTAGTGCGTGATCGACACCGGCCACCTCCAACTGGTCTCCGAAGACCAGAGTGCCTCAGTGGGTGAAGTACGTCAAGTACTTAACGTACCTGCTGACTCATCCGTAGGTGCGGGTCTGCTGGCGGGTGTCGGAGGTGATCCGGCCGTCGGCGAGGGTGATCACCCGGTCGGCGGCGGCGATCACGTCCTGGTCGTGGCTGGCGACCAGGACCGCGTTGCCGTTGTACGCGTGCTGGCGGAAGACGGTCAGCAGCAGCTCGACCCGGGCCCGGTCCTGGTGGCCGGTGGGCTCGTCGCCGAGCAGCAGCGGCGGGCGCAGCCGTAGCGCCCGGGCCACGGCGGTGCGTTGCTGCTCGCCGCCGGAGGTGTGCGACGGGTAGCGGCCGGCGAGGTGGTCGATGTGGAGCCGTTCCAGCAGCTCCGGGTCGGGCCCGGTGCCGGTGCGCTCCAGCAGGGCGGGCAGCGCCACGTTCTCGGCCACGGTCAGCTCGTCCAGCAGCGCCAGCGCCTGCGGCACGAACGCCAGGTGGCGCCAGCCGAGCTGGTCGGGGCGCTGCCGGGGCGGCAGCGGCGGGTGGGTGTGGACGGTTCCGGCGTCCGGCCGCTCGATCCCGGCCATGATCGACAGCAGGGTGGTCTTGCCGGAGCCGGACGGGCCGGCGGCCACGGTCAGCTCCCCGCCGTACAGCTCGACCGACACCCCGGCCAGCGCGAGCACCGTCTCCGAGCCGCGACGGAACCGGCGGGTCACCTCCTCGACCGCGATCACCGGCCCGGTGATCAGTGCCATGTGCTCTCCTCGTCCACGATCTGCCCGTCCCGCAGCTGCAGCACCTGGTCGGCCAGCCGGGCCACCGCCGGGTCGTGGGTGGCGGCCACCACCGCCATCCCGGTGGTGGCCAGCACTCGCAACGCGGCCAGCACCTCGTCGGCGGTGGTGTGGTCCAGCTGCCCGGTCGGTTCGTCGGCCACCAGCAGCACCGGCGGCCCAATCGCGGCGAACCCGATCGCAGTGCGCTGCTGCTCCCCGCCGGACAGCTGCCGGGGGCGGTGGTCGGCCCGGTCGGCCAGCCCGAGCCGGTCCAGCAGCGCCGGCAGCTGCGGGTCCCGCGCGCTCAGCCCGCGCAGTGCCGCCCCGAGCTCCAGGTGCTCGCGTACCGTCAGATACTCCAGCAGGTTGTCGGCCGGGCTCTGGTAGAGGAACCCGAGCCGGGTACGGCGCAGCCGCACCCGGCGGGTCCGGGACAGCCCGGCCACCTCGACCCCGTCGATGGTGATCTGTCCGGAGTCGGGCCGGTCGACACAGGCCAGCAGCCGCAGCAGCGTCGACTTGCCCGACCCGGACGGGCCGACCAGCGCGGTGATCGACCCCGCCGGCAGCCGCAGGTCGACTCCCCGCAGCGCCGGCACCATCGACCCGTCCACCCCGTACGTGCGGGTCACCCCCCGGCAGTCCACTGCCGGCTCACGTCGTGTCACGCAGAACCTCCCCGGGGTTGGCGCGGGTGATGCGGGCGTGGGTGAGCAGGCTGGCTCCGACCGCGATGGCGACCGCCGCCCCGGCCACCACCGCCACCATGTCGGTAGGCAGCGCGAGCAGGGCGTCCGGGAACCGGCCGGAGTCGAGGTCGAACCCGGATCGCAGGGCGTAGGCGATCCCGACCGCCGCGGCCAACCCGGCCACCAGCCCGCCCGCCACCGGCGCGCCGACCTCCAGCAGCAGCGCCCACCGGTGCGCGGCCGGGCGCAGCCCGAGCCGGCGCAGCATCACGTACGCGCGGCGGTGCGCGGCGGTCCGGGACTCCAGGTAGAGCAGCAGCCCGACCGCACCGATCAGGCCGGTGAACACGGACAGCGCGATCAGGTACTGGAAGGTGTAGGTGACCGGCTCGTAGAGCGCCCCGGCGCGCTGCTGGTCGACGTCGACCACCCGGTCCGGCGCCAGCCCGGCGGCGGCGATCTCGGCCCGGGTCCGGTCCGGGTCGCCCGCCACCCACACCTGCGGCCAGAACAGGTCGAAGACCTCCCCGCTCAGCGACTGCGCCAGCGCGTCCCGGTGGACCAGCACCATCGGGTACGCGGACTGCGCGCCCGGCATCGGCCGGGTGTCGGCCACCTCCACCAGGATCGGCTCACCGCGCACGGTCAGGGTGTCCGGGCCGGGTGGGATCCGGCGGGAAGCGATCACGGTCGGGGTGCCGTCGGCGGTCAGCCGCTCCACCGCGTCGGCCAGGCTGGCCCCGTCGATCCGGGAGTCCCAGAACGCCCCGGTGGGGAACGTGTCCGGGTCCACCCCGAGCACGTCCACGATCAGCCCACCCAGCCGCTGCTGGTTGAGCCGGACCACCTCGGCCGACCGGCCGGACATCGACTCCGGCACCGGCGGTAGGGGCGGCAGGCCGTCCAGGTCCCGGCTCAGCTGGTTCCGGTAGGTGAGGACGGTGTCGCTGCCGAGCGAGAACCGCAGCTGCGCGTCGGCGGTGGTGCGGATCGAGTCGGTGGCCGCGGCGCCGTAGGCCGCCATCGACACCGGCACGGCGGTCGCCGCGGCCAGGATCGCGGTGGTGGTCGCGGCCCGGACCAGCCGCCGCCGGGCCAGCAGCCGGGCCGGCCCCGGCATCCGGCCCGCCGGCCGGTCCGGCCGCAGCTCAGCTGGACTGTCCGCCCCCAGGTCGGCTCCCGGATCCGCCTTCCGGCCCGGGCCGGCGGCGCGCAGCCGAGCGGCCGTCAGCCGGGCCGCCAGGATCGCCAGCCCGGCGATCAGCAGGATCGGCGCGACCAGCAGCCGGGCCGGCACGTACGCCACCGATCCCACCCCGCCGGCCGTCTCATCGCTGACCTGGTCGGCGGCGAGCAGCAGCCACGCCACCGGCGCCGCCGCCAGCAGCGCCAGCTCCCACGGCACCCGGCTCCACCAGTGCGCCCGGTGGGTCACCGGCCGGGCGTCGGTCAGCGCGCGCGCCCCGGAGCTGGCCAGCCGCCCGATCAGCAGCAGCCCGATCAGCCCGGTCGCGGCGGCGGCCGCCCCCGCCAGCGGCAGCGCCGAGTCTGCCAGCACCCGGCTCGGACCCACCGCCGACACCAGCGCCCAGGCCGCCGCCCAGCCGGCCGCCGTCCCGGCCAGCACCGCCGGCAGCGCCTCGGCCACCGCCTTCATCCCCAGCGCCGGCGCGCCCACCCCGTGCGCGGCCAGCACGGTCAGCTCCCGCCGGCGCCGCTGCACCCAGAACACCGCCGCCGCCCCGGCCACCGCCAGCCCGACCAGCGTGCCGGCCGCCGTGATCGGCACCACCGGCGGCAGCAGGCCGGATCGCACCAGCGCGGCCCGCCGCTCGTACCGGTCCAGGTACGAGGTGAAGTGGCTCTCGTCGAACCGGCTGACCGGGAACAGCTCCGGGTGGTCGTCGAACAGGAGGTTTCGCAGCTGCGCCAGGTCGTCGGCGAGCCGGGCCGCCTCCGGGGCGGTCAGCTGCGGGTCGGCGACCGCCCACTCGATCACCTGGCTCACCCGTACGTTGCCGGCCTCCCCCTCGGTCAGCAGGGTCCCGGTGTCGACCAGCGCGGTCGGCAAGATGACCGCGTCCGGGTCGGCCTGCTCGCCGTCGGTGCCCGCGAACACGAACTCGACGCCGCACCAGTACGGGGTGATCGGCGCGCTGCGCAGGTCGCGGTAGATCGCGGCGACCGGGAGCGTGAACGGCTCGGGCCCGGGGGCGAAGCCCGGCCCGCCTGCCTCCCACCGGCCCGGCTCCGGGTTCCGGTCGATCAGCGTCAGCTCGTCGCCGACCTGGATGTCCTGCTGCTGCGCGTACTCGTGCGGCAGCCACAGGCCCTCCCCGACCGGGCCGTCGAGCACCTCGACCTGCTCCTGGGCGCCCTCCCGCGCCAGCAGCGACAGGCCGGTCAGGTCGGGCAGCGGGAGCGGGCGGTCCACCAGCCCCACGTCGACCTTCGCGTGCTCGGCACTGACCGGTGCGCTCATCCCGGCCACCGGGTGCTCCGCGACCACCGCCTGCCGCTGCTGGTAGCGCTCGAGCCCCAGCACCGCGTCCGGGCCGAGCAGGTCCCGGCCGAACCCACCCGAGGGCGGGATCGCCGGGGCGATGTCACTGGTCACCTGCGCGCCGGCCAGCCACTGGCAGGTCTCGTCGATCTGCCGGTGCAGGGTGGCGTGCTGGGCGGAGGAGAGGAACAGCGGGGCGGCCGCCGCCGGCAGCGCGGCCACCAGCGCCGCGGCCAGCAGCGCCACCGCCACCCCGGGCCGGCGCAGCAGCAGCGCCGGACCCCGCCGCCACGGCGTCAGTCGCAGCAGTCGCAGCAGTCGCATGGACGCTTTCGTCTCCTCCCACCCACCCGTACCCGTCAGGGCCCCCGCCCGCGTGATCTTTCTACGAGACGCGCTGGCCGGGGCGGTGGGTTGTCATGGTCTCGGGCGGCCGGCGGCAGCCGGGTGCCCGGCGACCGCGTACCCGGGGACCTCCCCGGGGCGGCAGGGGGCTATTCTGCCCCGGTGACCACGGTTGCCCCGAAGCCCATCCAGACCCGGCCCTGGCCGGCCGCCCAGCCGGTCAAGGGCTCCGCGGTGGCCCGGATGCTGCGGACCACCGACGCGAAGCAGATCGGCATTCTCTACACCGCCACGTCGTTCGTGTTCTTCGTGATCGGTGGCGCGATGGCGCTGCTGATGCGTGCCGAGCTGGCGCAGCCGGGTCTGCAGGCGGTGTCGCTGGAGCAATACAACCAGCTGTTCACCATGCACGGCACGATCATGCTGCTGCTGTTCGCGACCCCGATCCTGTTCGGGTTCGCGAACTGCATCGTGCCGATCCAGATCGGGGCGCCGGACGTGGCGTTCCCGCGGCTGAACGCGATCGCGTACTGGCTGTTCGCGTTCGGTGGCACGATCGTCCTGCTGGGGTTCGTCACCCCGGGCGGCGCCGCCGACTTCGGCTGGTTCGCATACGCGCCGCTGAACAACGCGATCCACTCCCCGGGGGTGGGGGGGGACCTGTGGATCATCGGCCTGGTGCTCTCCGGGCTGGGCACGATCCTCGGTGGGGTCAACATGATCACCACAATCGTGACCCTGCGGGCGCCCGGGATGACCATGTTCCGGATGCCGATCTTCACCTGGAACATCCTGGTCACCTCGGTGCTAGTGCTGATGGCCTTCCCGATCCTGGCCGCCGCGCTGCTGGCGCTGCTGTCCGACCGGCTGCTCGGCTCGCACGTGTTCGACCCGGCGACCAACGGGCCGCTGCTGTGGCAGCATCTGTTCTGGTTCTTCGGCCATCCCGAGGTCTACATCGTGGCGCTGCCGTTCTTCGGGATCGTCTCGGAGATCCTGCCGGTCTTCAGCCGCAAGCCGATCTTCGGCTACAAGATGCTGGTGCTGGCGACCCTGTCGATCGGGGCGCTGTCGATGAGCGTGTGGGCGCACCACATGTTCGCCACCGGCCAGGTGCTGCTGCCGTTCTTCGCGTTCCTGTCGTTCCTGATCGCGGTGCCGACCGGGATCAAGTTCTTCAACTGGATCGGCACCATGTGGCGGGGACAGCTGACCTTCGAGGCACCGATGCTGTTCTCGATCGGGTTCCTGGTCACGTTCCTGCTGGGCGGCCTGTCCGGGGTGCTGCTGGCCTCGCCGCCGGTGGACTGGCACGTCTCCGACACCTACTTCGTGGTGGCCCACTTCCACTACGTGCTGTTCGGCACGATCGTGTTCGCGGTCTACGCCGGGATCTACTTCTGGTTCCCGAAGATGACCGGCCGGATGCTGGACGAGCGGCTCGGCCGGGTCCACTTCTGGCTGACCATGGTCGGGTTCCACACCACCTTCCTGGTGCAGCACTGGCTGGGCAACCAGGGCTTCCCCCGGCGGTACGGGGACTACCAGCCCGCCGACGGGTTCACCACGCTCAACACGGTCTCCACGATCGGGGCGTTCGTGCTCGGGGTCTCCACGCTGCCGTTCCTCTACAACGTGTGGAAGTCCTACAAGACCGGGCCGCTGGTGACGGTCGACGACCCGTGGGGCCACGGTGCGTCGCTGGAGTGGGCCACCAGCTGCCCGCCGCCGCTGCGCAACTTCGACCGGATGCCGCGGATCCGCTCCGAGCGGCCGGCCTTCGACGCGAAGTTCCCGCACCTGGCGGTCTCCACCGCCGGACCGCCCGCGGTGGAGTCGCCACCGACCCGCCACTGACCTATGAGGTCCGCCACGGCCGGTGGCGGTCAGCTACGGACCACCGGGGTGCCGGTGAGCCGGACCCCGGCGGTGCGGAGCTGGTCCAGCGCCTGGTCGGTGGTCGGGCGGGCCACCCCGGCGGTCAGGTCCAGCAGCACATTGGCGCCGAACCCCTCGGCGGCGGCGTCCAGCGCCGTCGCGCGTACACAGTGGTCGGTGGCGATGCCCGCGACCTCGACCGTGTCCACGTCGTGCATCCGCAGCCAGGCCGCCAGCCGGATGCTGCCGGCGCTGCCCTCGAAGCCGGAGTAGGCCGCCTCGTACTCACCCTTGGCGAAGACCGCCTCGATCCGGTCGGTGTCCAGCTCCGGGTGGAACTCGGCACCGGCCGTGCCGACCCGGCAGTGCGGCGGCCAGCTGTCCACGAAGTCGGGCGGGTCGCCGAAGTGGCTGCCCGGGTCGATGTGGTAGTCCTTGGTCGCCACCACGTGGTCCCAGCGGTCCGGCCGCTCGCGCAGCGCCGCCGAGATGCCCGCGGCCACCCCGGCGCCGCCGGTCACCGCCAGCGAGCCCCCCTCGCAGAAGTCGTTCTGCACGTCCACGATGATCAGCGCAGTGCTCATCTAACCTCCATTGCGTCCTCCCACGATGGTCACGGGAATGGCGGGGTCGCCGGCGGACAGCTTCAACCCCTCCCAGGGTACGGCGACCAGGCCGTCCCGCAGGTGGTCCCGGGACTCGAGCAGCGAGGGAAGGTCGCCGGCCGGCTCGCCGGCGCGCAGGTACGCCCGCTGCAGCGCCCGGTCGTGCGGGGCCGGCTCCGGGGTGCCCTGCGAGACCACCACCTCCTCGGTCGCGGTGCCGGTCGGCTTGTGCCGGCGGACCGCGGTCTTGCGGCCGCCGACGGTGGCCTTGTCCTCCGACCGCTTCACCACCGGTGCGCCGTCCACCTCCACCAGCTTGTAGACCAGCCCGGCGGTGGGCGCGCCGGAGCCGGTGACCACCGCGGTGCCGGCGCCGTAGGCGTCGACCGGCTCGGCCGCGAGCGCGGCGATCGCGAACTCGTCCAGGTCCCCGGACACGACGATCCGAGTGTCCACCGCACCGAGCGAGTCGAGCAGCCCCCGGGACTGCTGCGCCAGCACCGACAGGTCGCCGGAGTCGATCCGGATCGCTCCCAGGCCGGGGCCGGCTACCGCGACCGCCCGCCGGATCCCCTCGCTGATGTCGTAGGTGTCCACCAGCAGCGTGGTTCCCTTGCCCAGCGCGGCCACCTGGGAGGCGAACGCCGCCGGCTCGCCGTCGTGCAGCAGCGTGAAGGCGTGCGCGGCGGTGCCGGCGGTGGGGATGCCGTAGCGGCGGCCGGCGGCCAGGTTGGAGGTGGCGGCGAAGCCGGCCAGGTAGGCGGCGCGGGCGGCGGCGACCGCGGCCTGCTCGTGGGCGCGGCGGGAGCCCATCTCGATGATCGGCCGGCCCCGGGCGGCGGTGACCATCCGGGCCGCCGCGGCGGCGACCGCGCAGTCGTGGTTCAGGACCGACAGGATCATCGTCTCCAGCACGATGCACTCGGCGAAGCTGCCGGCCACGGTCAGGATCGGTGAGCCGGGGTAGTAGAGCTCGCCCTCTGCGTACCCCTCGATGTCGCCGGTGAACCGGTAGCCGGACAGCCAGCCGGCGGTGTCACCGTCCACCACCCCGGCCCGGCGCAGGAAGTCGATCTCGTCGGCGCCGAACCGGTGCCCGGCCACCGCCTCGACCAGCCGGCCGGTGCCCGCCACCACCCCGTACCGCCGGCCGGCCGGCAGCCGGCGGGCGAACACCTCGAACCCGCAGCGGCGCTCCGCGCTGCCGTCCCGCAGCGCGGCGGTGAGCATGGTCAGCTCGTAGTGGTCGGTCAGCAGCGCCGTGCTCACGACCCCATCCTATTGGGCAGATTCGGGGGAGACCGTGGCATGCTGGGGAGCATGACGGCACCGCAGGTCATTCCGGTCGAGGTCCCGGAGGTGGAGGAGGTTCCGGAGGTCGACCGGCCGTGGGTGACGATCGTGTGGAACGACCCGGTCAACCTGATGTCGTACGTGACCTGGGTGTTCCAGAAGCTGTTCGGCTACGGCCGGGAGCAGGCGGAGCGGCTGATGCTGGACGTGCACCACAAGGGCAAGGCGGTGGTGTCCAGCGGGGCCCGGGAGCGGATGGAGTACGACGCCTCCCAGCTGCACGGCCACGGCCTGTGGGCCACCGTCGATCAGTCGTAGCCATGTTCCGCCGAGACGGTGAGCACTGCGTGGCCCGGTTCGCCCCGGACGAGGTGAACGTGCTCCGGAAGGTCGCCGCCGAGGTGGTTGCCCTGCTCACCGACGGTTTCGACCGCAGCGACCCGGTCGTGGACCGGCTGTTCCCGGACGTCTACCCGGAGCATCCGGACGACGCCGCGGAGTACCGGCGGTTCACCGAGGGGGAGCTCAAGACCAGCAAGATCGACCAGGCCGGTGCGATCCTCGCCGCGCTGCCGTCGTCGGGCGGGGGCGAGGTCACGCTCGACGCCGAGTCGGCCGAGGCGTGGCTGCGGGCACTGAACGACGTCCGGCTAGCGCTGGGGGTGCGGCTGGAGATCCAGGACGAGACCAGCCTGGAGTCGGAGCTGGACGACGCGGTGCTGCGCGACCCCACCTCGTCCCGGGTGTTCCAGCTGTCGGTGTACGCGTACCTGGGCTACCTCCAGGAGTCCCTGCTCGACGCCCTAGTGTCCTGACCCGCCCGGGTGGACCGGGGTTGGCACACTGGGGGCAGCCGTACCCCTCCCACCGGAAGGCCAACCCTGTCATGGTCGCTTCAATTCGGCGCTGGTTCCTGCTCGCCGCCGTTCCCGGCCTGCTGGCCGCCGTGATCCCCGCCGGCCCGGCGGAGTCGGCCCAGGAGTCGGCCCAGGAGCCGGCCGGGGAGCCGGTGCGGGAGTGTGCGGCCACCGGCTACCTGGTCGGGTCGGACGCGGAGCTGGCGCAGCTGCAGGAGGAGCTGGGCGAGCGCGGACCGCACCAGGCCGGGGGCGTGCCGCTGGACCGGGTACGCAGCTGGGTGATCCCGGACGGGGACCGGCCGGTGCTGGTGCTGGACACGGCCGGCCCGGTGCTCAGCGGCGGTGACGTGTCGGTGGTGCTGGCCGGGCAGCGGTTCCGGGTCTCCACGAGCAGCTTCGACGCGGCCCGGGACCGGTTCATCTCCACCGTGGACCTACCGCATCTGGGTTCGACCGTCCGCACGCTCGGCCTGGCGGTGGACGCCGGTCCGTGCCAGCTGGCGGTGGCGCTGACCGTGGACCGTCCGGTGTGGACGACGCTGGTCGGCGGGGCGGGGATCGCCCTGGCCGGGCTGGGCGCGGCGCTGGCGGTGCTGGTGGGGCGGCGGCGCACCGGCGGTTGGGGGCGGCGGTTCGGGTTCGCGGCGCCGCTCGGCCTGCTCGCCGGAGCCGGCCTGGCGGTGGTGTTGCTGGAGACCGCAGCGGTGGCCCCGTTCGACGGGGTGCCGTGGTGGCCGGCGGTGGCCGGGCTGGCGCTGGCCGCGGTGCTCCCGCTGACCCGGTGGCGGTCCCGCCAGCGGTCCGCCGCGGGGCTGCCCGGTGGCCAGTGGCCGGTCCCGGCGCACGCCCCGCTGGCCGGCTACCGGCTGGACGAGGTTTTGACCGTCACCGATGCGACGGCGCTCTACCGGGCCACCCGGGTGCGGGTGCCGGCGGACCCGACCGGGGCGGGTGGCCCGGACCGGGCGCTGCTGAAGGTGGTGGTGGCGTCGCGGTACGGGGACCCGGCGGCCCGGCTGCGGATCGACCGGGAGGTGGCGGCCCTGTCCGGCCTGGCGCACCCGAACCTGCTGCGGCTGCGGGAGGCCGTGCCGGCGGCCGGGGGCGGCGGCCCGGCGACGCTGGTGTTCGAGGACGTGGCCGGGGCGCCGCTGCGGCAGCTGCTGCGCGGCGGCGGCGGGCTGTCCGGGCCGCAGGCGGTCAACGTCGGGCTGGGCCTGCTGGCGGGGGTGGCGGCGGTGCACGCGCGCGGCCTGGTGCACCGGGACATCCGGCCAGAGCAGGTGTGGCTGACCGTCGACGGGACGGTGCTGCTGGGCGGGTTCGAGCTGGCCTGCGCCGGGGTGGAGCACTCGGTGGCGCCGGATCTGGTGGAGCCGTACGCCAGCCCGGAGCAGCGGGCCGGTCGGGTGCTGGACGGCCGGTCCGACCTGTGGGCCTGCGGGTTGCTGCTGGTCGAGCTGCTGACCGGAGCGCCCCGGCCAGACCCGGCCGGGCTGCCGGATCCGCTGGCCCGGGTGCTATCCCGGGTGCTGGCCGAGGACCCGGCCGGACGGCCGGCCACCGCCGAGCAGTTCGCGGCCGAGCTGCGGGACGCCGCCGCGGTGGCGTTCGGGGCGGACTGGCCGGGCCGCGGGGCGCTGGCCGGCGCGGTGCTGGCGTATGGCGCGATCGGCGCGGCCACCGGCGGGTACGCGCTGGCCGGGGCCGCCGGCGGCGCCGGGATCGGTGCCGGGGCCGGCGCGGGAGCCGGTGCCGGGGTCGTCGGGATCGGGGCCGCCGGGGGCGGGGCGTCGACCGGCGTGGCCGGGATCGGGGCGGCGGCGGTGAACGTAGCTGTGGCGGTGGTGGCCGGGGTGGCGCTCGCGGCTGGGGCTGCGCTGGCCAGCCCGGAGCCGGCCCAGGCCCAGCCGGTGGTGATCACTCCCGAGCAGGCCCAGGTGATCTTCATCCGGACCGTCGAGGAGGCGCGGGACCGGGTGGACGACCATCTCGGCGAGGGGGTGCTGCAGATCGTCACCAGCCTGCTCGACGAGGACGAGGCGATCGCCGACGCGGAGCTGACCGGCGTCGTGGTCGGGGTGCCGCCCGACCAGCGCGCGTACCCGGCCTGGTTCGTGGCCTCGGCCCAGATCCGCTACCGCGACGACCAGCTGGTCTACCTGGCCAGCCGGTTCGACCGGGAGTCGGCCGAGCAGCCGTGGCTGATGACCGGCCTGGCCTGGTCGTACGAGGATCTCGGCACGGTCGAGGTCGACGAGGACGGGTGGCTGGTGCCGCAGCCAGAGCCGGCCGAGCTGGTGCTGGACCCGGCCGAGCTGCCGCAGCGGTACGCCGGCTGGCTGGACGAGAGCTGGCGGACTTACCAGCTGGCCGACGACGAGCTGTTGCAGCCGCGAGATCCCGACAGCTCGCTGATCGCCAGCCGGGCCGACAACGCCGCGGAGCTGTACGAGAGCGGGAACCTGGACCAGCGGATGTCGATCCGGCAGGAGACCACCCCGGAGCCGGCCGAGCCGGTGGTGGTGCTGCTGTCCGACGGCCGGGCGCTGGTCTCGTTCTACGCGGTGATGGAGCAGACCGGGTTCAACCGGCCGGGTCACACCAGCGGGCCGTGCGACGACGAGGACTTCAGCAACTTCGGCTACGGCGACGTGGTCGAGGACGACGACCGGGACTACCGGGAGCTGGGCTTCTACACCGAGGTGCACGTGCTGGCCTGGGTGCCGCCGGCCGACCCGGCGGAAGCGGAGGCCGGCCCGGTGCTGGTCGACGACCGGACCCTGGACGTGAGTCCGCGACCCGAGCGCAGCGTGCTGTGCTGAACCGGCCCAGCCAGCGCGACAATCGCCGCTGCGGCCCGCCCGGGTCAGCCCTTCGCCAGCCGGCTCGGATCGATCGTGACCGGGTACGGCCAGTGGGACTTCCAGGTCTCGCCCGGCTTAACAGTGGCGGCAAGCGTGTAGACCCCGGGTCCGGCCAGCGCGTGCACGTGGACCGTACCGTCCCGCTCGATCCGCCAGTACTCCGGGATCCCTGCCTCGGCGTACGCCACCAGCTTCGACCCCCGGTCGGTCTTGCGGGTGCTGTGGGACTCGATCTCCACGACCAGCGCCGGCCGGACCATGGTCACGTCGTTGTAGTCGGCGGTGGCCCTCGGCACCTCGGGGGCGAGCACGACCAGGTCCGGAACCGCGGCGTCCCCGTCGGGAAACTTCAGGCCGATGTCCCACAAGACCCGCCAGCCAGCCGGGGCTGCCGCCTCAAGGGTCTTGAAGATGCCCTTGTTCGGCGTCTGGTGGTCTTCGCTGGCCGGTGGGGTCACCTCGAGTCTCCCGTCGATGATCTCGTACCGCGAGCCATCGTCCGGCAGCTCCCGCAGGCGGTCGACAGTGGCCGTGTCCGGGTACAGAACTCCCGCGCTCATGGGGACAGTATCCGTCTCCCGCCGGCCGGGTGCCAGCGACGCCAAGACTCCGTCCTGCGGCGTGACGGCGGTCACTTCGGTGCCGGCGGTGGCCGGCGGGTAACCTTTGAGTCGTGCTGCGGATCGACCGGGAGATCGTGGAGGCGATCGTCGCGCACGCCCGCCGGGACCACCCGGACGAGGCGTGCGGGGTGGTGGCCGGGCCAGCCGGGTCGGACACGCCGACCCGGCTGATCCCGATGGACAACGCCGAGCGGTCCAGCACGTTCTACCGGTTCGACTCGATGGAGCAGCTCCGGGTGTGGCGCGAGATGGACGAGCGGGACGAAGAGCCGGTCGTGATCTACCACTCGCACACCGCCACCGAGGCGGTCCCGTCCCGCACCGACGTGAACCTCGCCGCCGAGCCGGCCGCGCACTACCTGCTGGTCTCGACCCGGGAGCCGGATGCCACCGAGATCCGTTCGTTCCGGATCGTGGACGGCGTGGTGACCGAGGAGCCGGTCCGGGTGGTCGTTGCCGGTGTAGACGGCACGGCGGTGCAGTCCTACAAGTTCGGGCACACCCCGACGATGGTCGACTACGAGTGTCGCGCCTGAGCGGCGCCGCCCGACCTGTCTGTCCCGCCCAGCTTCCCCGTACCCGATCAGGAGTTTGTTATGTCGGTTGATGTCCGTGTTCCCACGATCCTCCGGTCCTACACCGGCGGCGCCAAGACCGTCCCCGGCACCGGTGACACCCTCGCCGGGCTGCTGGCCGACCTGGAGACCCGGCACCCCGGCCTGCGCGGTCGGTTGGTGACCGAGGAGGGTGCGCTGCACCGGTTCGTCAACGTCTACGTGAACGACGAGGATGTCCGGTTCCTGGGCGCGCTGGAGGCCAAGCTGTCGGCCGGCGACACAGTGACCGTCCTGCCCGCTGTCGCCGGCGGGGCCGGTCAAGCGAGCGGAGCGAGTGAGGCCCTCGCCGGCTCAGCCAGCCCAGCTGGGGGGTAGTCGGCATGGCGCGCTACGAGTCGCTGCTGGACGCCTGCGGCGAGACCCCGCTGGTCGGGCTGCCCCGGCTGGCCCCGGCGGTCGCTCCGGACGCCCCGCCGGTGCGGCTCTGGGCCAAGCTGGAGGACCGCAACCCGACCGGCTCGGTCAAGGACCGGGCGGCGCTGTGGATGGTGCGCGCCGCCGAGCAGGCCGGCACCCTCCGCGCCGGCGACACGATCCTGGAGCCGACCAGCGGCAACACCGGGATCGCCCTGGCCATGGTCGCCAAGCTGCGCGGCTACCGGCTGGTGTGCGTGATGCCGGAGAACGTCTCCACCGAGCGGACCCAGCTGCTCCGGATGTACGGCGCGGAGATCATCTTCTCGCCGGCCGCGGGCGGGTCGAACCAGGCGGTCGCCACCGCCAAGCAGCTCGCCGAGGAGCACCCGGACTGGGTGATGCTGTTCCAGTACGGCAACCAGGCGAACGCCCGGGCGCACTACGAGACCACCGGGCCGGAGCTGCTGCGGGACCTGCCCACGGTCACCCACTTCGTGGCCGGGTTGGGCACCACCGGCACCCTGATGGGGGTGGGCCGCTACCTGCGGGACAAGGTCGCGGGGGTGGAGATCGTCGCGGCCGAGCCGCGGTACGGCGAGCTGGTGTACGGGTTGCGCAACATCGACGAGGGCTACGTGCCGGAGCTGTACGACCCGGAGGTGCTGACCCGCCGGTTCTCGGTCGGCACCCGGGACGCGGTGCTGCGCACCCGCCAGCTGGTCGAGGTGGAGGGGCTGTTCGTCGGGTTCTCCTCCGGCGCCGTCCTGCACGCCGCGCTGGCGGTCGCGCACGAGGCGGTCCGGGACGGACGGGCGGCGGATGTGGCGTTCCTGGTCGCCGACGGAGGCTGGAAGTATCTGTCGACCGGCGGCTACGGCGGCACCCTGGCCGAGGCCGAGCAGGCCCTGGACCGCCAGCTCTGGGCCTGACGAGCAGCGTCCTCAGAGCACGGTCAGGTGCTCGGTAGTCGCACCTGGCTCCTCGCGGAGTCGGTCAATCAGCGCGTTCGAGACCGCTTCTCCCCGGTGCGGGAGTGGGGCGAAGCCATGGAAGGCCGACTCAGCCGTGGCGACCCCAGCCGGCTGGAGGTTGGTCAGTCCTCGCCGGGCGAGGTCGGAAAGCACCTGGCCCACTGTCCGAGCCTCCCGCCGGGCCCGTTCCCGGACCGCCAGCAGGACGTCGTCGTCGATGGTCAGGGTAGTGCGCATGCATCTGATGCTAGTACATCAGGCGCCTGCGGCATCCATGAGCATATATCTAGAGCTCGTAGCGGGCGCCGGGGCGGACGATCTCCACCGCCCCGGCGAACGCGTCGCTTGCGGCCTCGTACGTCAATGCCTCGCTGCCCCACGCGGTGACCAGGTGGGTCAGCAGCAGCCGGCCGACCCCGGCCTTGGTCGCCGCCTCGCCGGCTTCCCGGCCGGTCAGGTGCAGGTCGCTCGGGTGCGGCTCGTCGTCCAGGTAGCTGGCCTCGCACAGGAACAGGTCCGCCCCCTGGGCCAGCCGCACCAGCGGGTCGCACGGCCCGGTGTCGGCCGAGTACGCGATCACCGCGTCCCCCTGCGCCAGCCGCACCCCGTACGTCTCCACCGGATGGTTCACCCGGTCGACGGTGACGGTGAACGGGCCGATCGGGAAGGTGCCCGGCTGCAGCCCGTAGAACGTGTACACGTCGTCGAGCGGGCTCTGGTCCGGGGAGTAGGCCGCGGCCAGCCGGTCCGGGGCGCCGGCCGGGGCGTACATCGGGATCGGCGGCAGCGGCGCCCCCGGGGCGTAGCGGCGGACCACCACGAACGAAACCGCGTCCAGGATGTGGTCGCAGTGCAGGTGGGTGAGCAGGATCGCGTCCACCGCCATCAGCCCGGCGTAGCGCTGCAGCGCGCTGAGCGAGCCGGTGCCGAAGTCGACCAGCAGCCGGAAACCCTCCGCCTCCACCAGGTACGCGGAACAGGCCGACTCCGGCCCCGGGAAGCTGCCGGCGCAACCGAGTACGGTCAACCTCATCGGACCGCCCCGGTCAGGCCGGCCAGGCTGGCCAGCTCGGTGCCGAGGAACCGGTGCGCCAGCCGCCCGAACGGGGCCGGGTCACCGGTGGTCAACAGCCGGTGCTCGGGCGGCGGGGAGGTCTCGGGCCGGGTGTGGCCGGTCTCGACCAGCACCCGGTAGACGTCCCGGGCGGTCTCGTCGGCGCTCGAGACCAGGGTGACCTCGTCGCCCATCACCAGAGCGAGCAGGCCGGCCAGCAGCGGGTAGTGGGTGCAGCCGAGCACCAGGGTGTCCACCCCGGCCCGCTGCAACGGCTCCAGGTAGCCGCTGGCCAGGCCGAGCAGTGCCCGGCCGGTGGTGGTGCCGCGCTCCACGAAGTCGACGAACTGCGGGCAGGCCACGCTGGTGACCTGCACGTGCGGGGCGGCGGTGAACGCGTCCTGGTACGCCCCGCTGCCGATCGTGGCCCGGGTGCCGATCACCCCGACCCGGCCGTTCCGGGTGGCGGCGACGGCCCGGCGCACGGCCGGGCGGATCACCTCCACGACCGGCACGCCGTACCGCTCCCGGGCGTCCGGTAGGCACGCTGCGGTGGCCGCGTTGCAGGCGATCACCAGCAGCTTGACGTCCTGCTCGGCGAGCGTGTCCAGCCCCGCCATCGCGTACCGGCGGACGTCGGCGATCGGCTTCGGCCCGTACGGCACGTGGGCCGTGTCGGCCAGGTAGAGCAGCCGCTCGTGCGGCAGCTGGTCGAGGATCGCACGAGCCACCGTCAGGCCGCCGACCCCCGAGTCGAAGATCCCGATCGGCGCGTCCGTCACGCAGCGGAGCCTACGCCGAAGCGGCGCGGGCGACGGTATCCCCTGGACATAATGTCGCGAACATGACAGTGCGGTCCCGCCGTTACGCGAACCTGCCGGTGCCGTTGCGTACAGTGACGCCCCTCACGCGCGCCAGTGGACAGAGATGAGGGAAACGGGCCATGCGTCCCATGATGGTGCCCCGATCACCGGGCGACCCGACCGCCCCGCCGGCCACGGCCCCGCCGCCCGTCCCGACCGCGCCGCCGGACGTACCCGGGCGGCCAGGGGCGGCGGCGGTCCCGCGGCCCCGGAGGCCGCTCCCGGGGCTCGCGGGCGGGATCGCCGCCGGCCTCGGTGACCGGCTGCGGGGCCGGTTCCGGCTGCCCGGACGGCATGATCCGGCGCCCCATCCCGGCCGCCTGATCGGGGTTTGCACCTGGGCCGCCGGACTCGGCCTGCTCGGCCTGCCGGTGGCCGGCCGTTCCTCGGTCGCCATCATCACCCACGCCGCGCCGGCCTGGTTCGAGCCCACCGTAGTGGTGGTGGGCCTGCTCGGGATGGTGCTGACGGTCGGGTCGTTCGCGGCGATCCACCGCGCGCTCTGCTGGCATCTGCTCACGGCCGCGACCTGCCTGCTGGCGATCAACCTGCTGCTCACAATGATCCTGTGACGCCGGGATCCTGTGACGCCGGCTGGCGGCGCCGGCCGCGACCCGGCGGGCGCTGAGTCTTCGGTGGCCGTTCGCTGCCCGGCCAGCCTCCGGTCGCCGGCGGCACAGCCGCGGGTCCGACGGTGGCACCATGCGAGTCGGGTGGTGGTGGTCGGTGACGGGCCGGTCCGGCGGGCGGTGACGGCGGCGCTGCCCGGCGCGGTGTTCCTGGGCGAGCGGCACGGCAAGCAGCTGGCCCGGGTCTACGCCAGCCTCGACCTGTTCGTCCACACCGGACCATACGAGACCTTCGGGCAGACCCTGCAGGAGGCGCTGGCCAGCGGGGTGCCGGTTGTGGCGCCGGCCGTCGGCGGGCCGATGGACCTGGTCCGGTCCGGGACGAACGGGCAGCTGGTGCCGGCGGGCGACCCGGCGGCGGTGGCCGGGGCGGTGGCCGGGCTGGCGGGCGACCGCGGGAGGTTGGGCCGGTACGCGGGGGCGGCGCGGGACTCGGTCGCCGGGCGCACCTGGGCGGCGGTCGGGGACGCCCTGATCGACCACTACCGGGCGGTGCGCGGGGAGCCGGTCAGCGAATCCGCCGAACCGGCAGCTAACCGGCCCACCGCGTCGTACCCTGGCGGTGTCCCCACCGGATGGTGAGAGGCCTTGGAATGCCTACGCTGCGGATCGTCTGCCCGCCCGATCGCACCGACCACATCGTCCGTCTGCTGCAGACCGGCGCGGCGAGCGGGATCGCGGTGGTGCCCGGCGCCGGCCGGCCGGACCGCGGTGACCTGGTGCTGGCCGAGGTGCCGCGCTCCTATATCGACCCACTGCTGGCGCGGGTCCGGGCGGGTGCCGGTGCCGGTGCGGCGCACGGGGTACAGCTGGCGATCCAGGGCTCGGAGCGGTTGCTGCCGCCGGCTGCGCCGTCCGCCGACGACGAGGCGGTGGTCTGGGCCGAGGTGATCCACGACCTGCACGCCGGCGGCCGGCTGTCCTGGGTGAACGTACTGCTGGTGGTGATCGCCGCCGGCATCGCCGCGATCGGCATCATCGAGGGGCAGCTGCTGCTGATCGTCGGGGCGATGGCGCTGAGCCCGGACTACCTGCCGATCGCCAACACCTACCTGGCGCTGTCCCGCCGGGCCTGGCGTGCCGCGACCGGCGGCGCGGCCACCCTGGCGGTGTGCTTCGGGTCGGCCGCGGCGGCCGCCGGGCTGCTGGCCGAGCTGCTGTTCGGAGCCGGGGACCCGCCCGCGCCGGCCCCACTGCGCGAGCTGACGCTGTTCATCGCCCACCCGGACGGGTTGTCGGTGGTGGTGGCGCTGCTGGCCGGGGTGGCCGGGGCACTTGCGATCACCCTGCCCGGGGCACGCGGGCTGGTCGGCGTGTTTGTCTCGGTCACCACCATCCCGGCCGCCGCCAACATCGGGGTGGCGGTGGCCGCCCGGGACGGTTCCGAACTGGCCGGCGCGACCGTCCAGCTGCTGGTGAACGTGGCCGGGCTGCTGGTCGCTGGCGCGGTCACGCTCGCCGTGCGGCACCGGGGCCGGGCCCCGCAGCAGCCGCACCCACCTGGCCCACCTGGCCGGTCCCGGTCGGCGTAGCCGGTGCCGGTGGCCGCCCGCGGTGGCAGATAGGGTGGCGGGCATGACACGATCCGACGGGCGCAAGCCCGACCAGCTCCGACCGGTCCGGCTGACCCGCGGATGGAGCAGCCATCCGGAAGGGTCGGTGCTGGTGGAGTTCGGCGAGACCCGGGTGCTGTGCACCGCCAGCGTGACCGATGGCGTCCCCCGCTGGCTGCGCGGCACCGGCCAGGGCTGGGTCACCTCCGAGTACGCGATGCTCCCGCGGGCCACCAGCTCCCGCAGCGACCGGGAGAGCGTGAAGGGCTCGATCGGTGGCCGGACCCATGAGATCTCCCGCCTGATCGGGCGGAGCCTGCGCGCCTGCGTCGACCTGCGGGCGCTGGGCGAGAACTCGATCGTGCTCGACTGCGACGTGCTGCAGGCCGACGGCGGCACCCGCACCGCCGCGATCACCGGGGCGTACGTCGCGCTGCACGACGCGGTCGGCTGGCTGGCCAGCAAGGAGCGGCTGCGCAAGGACCCGGCGAAGGTCGTGCACCGGTCGGTGTCGGCGGTCAGCGTCGGGGTGGTCGGTGCCGAGTCGCTGCTCGACCTGTGCTACACAGAGGACGTCGCGGCCGAAGTGGACATGAATGTGGTCTGCACCGGCACCGGTGAGTTCGTGGAGGTGCAGGGCACCGGCGAGTCGGGTGTGTTCACCCGGTCCGATCTGGACGCCCTGCTGGACCTGGCCCAGGCTGGCTGCGTTGAGCTCGCCGAGCGGCAGCGAGCAGCCCTGTCCCAGTGAGCAGAGGCCGCCGGGTGCTGCTCGCCTCTCGCAACGCGAAGAAGCTGGACGAGCTGCGCCGGATCCTCATCCGTGACGCGGGTGCGGTCGAGCTGGTCGGGCTGGCCGACGTCCCGACCTACCCGGAGGTGCCGGAGACCGGGCTGACCTTCGCGGAGAACGCGTTGCTGAAGGCCCGGGAGGGGGTACGCCGGACCGGGTTGCCGACGGTCGCCGACGACTCCGGGCTGGCCGTGGACGCGCTCGGCGGTGCGCCGGGGGTGTTCAGCGCGCGGTGGGCCGGCCGGCACGGCGACGACCCGGCCAACCTGCGGTTGCTGCTGGACCAGCTCGCCGACCTGCCCGACCAGCACCGCGGCGCGGCGTTCGTCTGCGCCGCGGCGCTGGTGCTGCCCGGCGGTGAGGAGCACCTGGTCGACGGGCGGCAGGTCGGGACCCTGCTCCGGGCGCCCCGCGGCACCGGCGGCTTCGGCTACGACCCGATCTTCGTGGGGGAGGGCCAGACCCGGACCAACGCCGAGCTGAGTCCGGACGAGAAGGACGCGATCAGCCATCGGGGCCAGGCCTTCCGCGCCCTCGCCAAGCTGATCACCCGAGTCCTCCCGGTACCATGAACGAAGGCCCTGAGCCGAGTGGGAGGGGGATCGGGTGAAGCTGCTGGAAGAACGGTCGGGGCGGCTGTACGACCTCGATGAGTCCTGGAAGCTGGACGACTACCTCGCCCTTTCCGAGGACACGCGGGTGGAGATCGTGGAAGGGGTCCTGCGACCGATGGCGCGTTCCTACACTGAGGGTCGGCGAGTCCAGCGCCGCCTGACCAACGCGATAGAGGCGCAGTGCCCGCCCGAGTTCCAGGTCGAGCTCGAGGAAATCGTCGTCCTTCATCAGGTGCCGCCCGACGCCCGCATACCAGATGTGACAGTCTTCGAGCGCGCCGGCAAGCAGCCGCGCACGAACTACGTGGCTGCTCGGCATGCGTTGTTGGTGGTTGAGGTCGTCTTACCCGGTTCGGGAGACTTGGACCGATTGGTGAAGCCGGGCGAGTATGCGCGGAACGGGATCCCCAATTTCTGGCGGATCGAGCTGGAGCCCGAGATCGCGGTGCACACCTACGTCCTCACCGACGGGGCGTACGTGAACGCCGGGGTGTTCGGTCCCGGTGACCGGATCAAGTCTGTGGTGCTCGGCTGGGTCGACATCCCGGTCGACCAGCTGCTGCCGCCGCGCTGACGCGTTTCGCTGCCGAGGTCGCAGTTCGTGCCATATCCTGTTTAACCGGGTGATCCGGACAGATAGGGGGCACGATGGCAGCCACGCTCGCGCTGCTCGCGGCGGTGTTGACACTCGCGCCGGGACCGGTCGCGGCGGTGCCCGAGCCAGACCCGAAGCCGACCAGCTCACCGGACCGGACGGCCGACCCGGCGGACCCGGCGGACAACCAGTCGCAGTTCGAGAGCGCCACCGTGGTGTCCGGGCTGTCGATGCTGGTCGAGCGCCCGGACGAGCGGCTGGTCGCGGAGCGGGACACGACCTACACGATCGCGGTCAACAACAGCGGCAAGGACTCGGAGAAGCTGACCATCCGGGTGACCGTACCGCCGTGGATGTCCGATCCGGACCCGCTGGACGGGGGCTGGCTCGGGGACGGGTTCGTGGACTGGCCGCTGACCGTGGCGCCGGGTCAGGTCGCGACCATGCGGCTCACCGGGGCGTACGCGTCCCCGGAGCGGGACGCACCGACCCGGATGGCGTTCACCGCCTGCGCGCTCGATGCCGGGGACGATGAGCCGATCGTCTGCGACACCGACATCGCCCAGCTGGCGCCGGCGGGCCCGGGGACCCGGTGGTGGCTGGTCGGCACGCTGTTGGCGGTCGCCGCCGCACTGGCCGGAGCGGTCGGGTACCGGGTGCGCCGGCGCCGCGCCCACCCCCCGGCACCGGCGGCCTCAGGCTAACGGGCCGGTCTCGGCCTCGATCGTGCTGCGCAGCGCCCGGCCGGCGACCAGCTCCCGGGCCGTCTCCAGCACCGGGGCGAGGAACAGGTCCGGTCCCGGCTCCCCGGCCAGCCCGGTCACCGTGGCCACCGCTGCCCGGCCGGCCGGCGAGGGGCGCAGCGGGGTGCGCAGCTGCAGCCCGCGGACCGCCGCCAGCAGCTCCACCGCCAGCAGGCTGGTCAGGTTGTCCAGCACCGTGCGCAGCTTGACAGCCGCCGACCAGCCCATCGAGACGTGGTCCTCCTGCATCCCGGAGGTGGGCAGCGAGTCCACGCTGGCCGGTGCGGCGAGCCGGCGGTTCTCCGCCACCAGCCCGGCCGCGGTGTACTGGGCGATCATCAGGCCGGAGTTCACCCCCGGGTCCGGGGTCAGGAACGCCGGCAGGCCCCGGGACCGGCACACGTCCAGCAGCCGGTCCACCCGCCGCTCCGAGATCGCACCGACCTCAGCGGCGCCGATCGCCAGGAAGTCGGCCGCGAACCCGAGCGGCGCCCCGTGGAAGTTCCCGGTCGTCTCCACCCGGCCGTCCGGCAGCACCACCGGGTTGTCCACCACGCTGGCCAGCTCCCGGCCGGCCACCGTGGCCGCGAACGCGAGCGTGTCCCGGGCCGCCCCAGCGACCTGCGGGGCGCACCGCATCGAGTACGCGTCCTGCACCGCGTGCTCCAGGTCGTCCCGGTGCGAGGCCATGATCGCCGAGTCCCGGAGCAGCTGGGCCAGGTTGGCGGCCGAGGCGACCTGACCGGGGTGCGGCCGGATCGAGTGCAGCTCCGGCTGGAACGGCCGGTCCGTGCCGAGCATCGCCTCGATCGCGAGCGCGGCGGTCACGTCGGCCATGGTGAGCAGGTGGGCGGCGTCCTCCACCGCCAGCAGCAGCATCCCGAGCATCCCGTCGGTGCCGTTGATCAGCGCCAGCCCCTCCTTGGCCGCGAGCGTGACCGGGGCCAGGCCGGCCGCCCGCAGCGCGTCCTCGCCGGCCTGCCGGGTGCCGTCCGGCCCCAGCACCCACCCCTCACCCATCAACACCAGCGCGCAGTGCGCCAGCGGGGCCAGGTCACCGGAGGCGCCGAGCGACCCGTGCACCGGCACCCACGGGGTGATGTCGTGGTTGAGCAGGTCCGCCAGCGCCTGCCCGATCTCCGGCCGGACCCCGGAGCGGCCCATCGCCAGCGAGCGCAGCCGCAGCAGCAGCATCGCCCGCACCACCTCCCGGGGCATCGGCGGGCCGATCCCGGCGGCGTGCGAGCGGATCAGGGCGTGCTGCAGCTCGGCCCGCCGCTCCGGGGCGATAAACGTGGACGCCAGCGCCCCGAAGCCGGTCGACACCCCGTACACCGGTCGCTGGTCCCGCTCGATCGCGTCCACGATGGCGCGGCTGGCCGCCATCGCGCCGGTGTCGGCCAGCTCCACCCGGGCGTTGTCCCGGGCGACCGCGAGTACCTGCCGCGGGCAGATCCCGGCCGGTGCGACCGTGACCGTCTTCACGCCACCACTCCGTTGTGAATGACCTGCCGGACCAGCGGCACGCCCGGCCGGTAGGCCAGATGGACGTACGAGGGGGCGGACAGCACCACCAGGTCCGCCCGGGCACCCGGGCGCAGCGTGCCGACATCCTCGCGCCGCAACGCCCGGGCGCCGCCGGCCGTGGCGGCCCAGACCGCTTCCGCTGGAGTCATCCGCATCTCCCTCACCGCCAGTGCGACGCACAACGACATGGACGACGTATATGACGTGCCAGGGTTGCAGTCGGTTGCGAGCGCCACCGTGGCGCCGGCGTCGAGCAGCCGCCGGGCGTCCGGGTACGGCGAGCGGGTGGAGAACTCGGCGCCGGGCACCAGCGTGGCGACCGTCGACGACCCGGCGAGCGCCTCGATGTCCGCCTCGCCGAGGTGGGCGCAGTGGTCGGCGCTGGCCGCCCCGAGCTCGACCGCCAGCCGCACCCCTGGCCCGGCCGAGAGCTGGTTGGCGTGCACCCGGGCGCCGAGGCCGCGCGCCATCCCGGCCGCCAGCACCGCCCGGGACTGGTCGGCGTCGAAGGCGCCCCGCTCGCAGAACACGTCCACCCAGCGGGCGTACGGCTCGGCCGCCGCCAGCATCTCGCCGCACACCAGCGCCACGTAGTCGTCGGCCCGCCCGGCGTACTCCGGCGGCACCAGGTGGGCGCCCAGGAAGGTGGACTCCGGCGACACCTCGAAGGCGATCTTCAGCGACCGGGCCTCGTCGGCCACGGTCAGCCCGTACCCGCTCTTGATCTCGATGGTGGTGGTGCCCTGCCGCAGCGCCTCCGCCCGCAGCCGGACCGCGGTGGCCCGCAGCGCCTCGTCGTCGGCGGCCCGGGTGGCGGCCACGGTGGTCAGGATCCCGCCCCCGTCATACCGCTCGCCGGCCATCCGGGCGGCGAACTCGGCCGCCCGGTCCCCGGCGAAGACCAGGTGCGAGTGGCTGTCCACGAACCCGGGCAGCACCGCCCCGCCCCCGGCGTCGATCCGCTGGTCGGCGGCCGGGGCGGCGTCGGCCGGCCCGACCCAGACGACCTCCCGCGCCTCGAGCACTACCGCCGCCTCCGGCACCAGGCCCAGCGGCCCGTCCCCGGGCGCCGGGTCGTTGGTGACCAGCTCGCCGATGTTGTCCACCAACAAGCTCATGCTGTGGCCACCTCCTCGATCGCGGTGCGCAACGCGGCCGGGACGTCCAGCCACACGTGGTGCCCGTCCCGCACCACCACCCGGCCGCCGGCCACCACCTGGGTCACGTCCGCGGCGGTCGCGGTGAACACGACCGCGGCCGGGTCGGTGCCGGCCGTCCGGGTGGTGTCCAGCGCGACCGTGACCAGATCGGCCCGGGCACCGGGCGCGATCGTCCCGGCGTCGGCCCAGCCGAGCGCCCGGTGCCCGGCGACGGTCGCGGCGGCGAGCAGCTCGGCGGCCGGGAAGTGGCCGCGCCGCTCGTCCCGCAGCCGGGTGTGCAGCTCCACCGCCCGGGCCTCCTCGAACATGTCGATCACGGCGTGGCTGTCGGTGCCCAGGCTCAGGGTGGCGCCGGCGTCGACCAGTGAACGGGCCGGGCCGATCCCGTCGGCCAGGTCCCGCTCGGTGGTGGGGCAGGCGCAGACTCCGGTGTCGGTGTCGCCGAGCAGGGTCCGGTCCAGGTCGGTCAGGTGGGTGGCGTGCACGGCGGTGGTACGCGGACCGAGCACCTCCAGGTCGGCCAGCAGCTCGGTCGGAGTGCGGTGGTGGTGCGCCAGGCAGGCGGCGTTCTCGGCCCGCTGCTCGGACAGGTGCAGGTGCAGCGGGGCCGACCGGTCGGCCGCCCAGCCGGCCACGGTCGGGATCTGGTCGGCCGGCACCCCGCGTACCGAATGGATCGCGGCACCCACCCGCCACCGGTCCGGATCCGGCGCGAGGGCGCCCACCCGGTCGGCCCAGGCGTGCGCGTCGGCGTCGCCGAACCGGCGCTGCGGCCCGGCCAGCGGGGCGCCGTCCACCCCGGCCGACAGGTAGCAGGTGTGCAGCAGGGTCAGCCGGATCCCGGCGGCGCCCGCCGCGTCTACCAGCGCCGCCGCCATCGCGTTCGGGTCGGCGTAGGGTCGGCCACCAGGCTGGTGGTGCAGGTAGTGGAACTCGCCCACGCAGGTGATGCCGGCCAGCGCCAGCTCGCCGTAGACGGCGGTGGCGAGCGCCCGGTACGAGTCCGGGTCGAGCCGGTCGGCCACCTCGTACATCCGCTCCCGCCAGGTCCAGAACGTGCCCAGCCCCTCCTGGGTGCGCCCGCGCAGCGCCCGGTGGAAGGCGTGCGAGTGGGCGTTCGCAAAGCCCGGCAGGGTCAGCCCGGGCAGCCGGGTCGCGCCGGCCGGTGCTCGGGCGCCGGGGGACAGCGCGGTCACCGCCCCGAACCGGCCCTCGTCGCCGACCTCGATCAGCACGTCCGGCTCCGGCCGGTCCCCGAGCCAGGCCAGCTCCGCGTGGTAGGTCGTCGGCGGGCCGGTGCTCACTGGCATGCCAGCTCCTCCAGCACGTCGGCCAGCGCGGCCACCCCGGCGGCGCAGTCGGCGCCGGTCGCGGACTCGGACGGAGCGTGCGAGACCCCGGTCGGGTTGCGGACGAACAGCATCGCGGTCGGCACGTGCGCGGCGAGGACGCCGGCGTCGTGGCCGGCGCCGGTGGGCAGCACCGGCACCCCGCCGAGCCGGGCGGCCAGCCGGTCCCGCAGCGCCGGGTCGAACCCGACCGCCGGGCTGGCCGACTCCCGGGTCATCGAGACCGCGGTGCCGTCCCGGCCGGCCCGCTCGACCGCCCGGGTCCGGACCGCCTCGACCAACGCGTCCAGGGTGGCCTGGTCGGGGGCGCGGGCGTCCAGCCAGGCGTTGACGGTGGCGGGCACGGCGTTGGTGGCGTTCGGTGCGGGCTCGAGCCGGCCGATCGTGGCGTGCCCGCCCAGCCGCCGGGCCTCCTTGTTCGCCGCCAGCACGGTGTAGGCGGCGGTCAGCGCCGGGTCCCGCCGGTCGGCCATCCGGGTGGTGCCGGCGTGGTTGCCCTCGCCGGTGAGCTCCAGCCGCCACCGCCCGTGCGGCCAGATCCCGCTCGCCACCGCCACCGGGGCGGCCAGGTCGGCCAGCGCCCGGCCCTGCTCGACGTGCAGCTCCACGAAGGCGCCGATCCGCTCCAGCCGGTCCAGGTCCGGGCCCAGCCGGTCCGGGTCGGCGCCGGCGGCGCGCATCGCCTCGGCCAGTGTGTGGCCCTCCCGGTCGGTGAGGGACCGGGCCCGGTCCGGGTCGATGCCGCCGGTCAGCAGCCGGGTGCCGAGGCAGGCGACCCCGAACCGGGAACCCTCCTCCTCGGTGAACGCCGCCACCGCGACCGGCCGGCGGGGCACCGCGCCGCGCTCGGCCAGCAGGTCCAGCGCCAGCAGCCCGGAGACGATCCCGAGTGGACCGTCGTACGCCCCGCCGTGCGGGACCGAGTCGAAGTGGCTGCCGGTGACTATCGCACCGCCAGCGGCTGGGTCGCCGAGCCAGCCGAACAGGTTGCCGTTGCGGTCGGTCTCGACCGCCAGCCCGCGCGCCTGGGCCTGCGCGGTGAACCAGGCCCGGCAGGCCAGGTCGGCCTCCGACCAGGCGTACCGCAGCCAGCCACCGCCCTCGGGGACCCGCCCGATCGGCAGCAGGGTGTCCCATAATGCCCGGAACCGGTCACTCATCGGGCTCCTGCATCGGCACCCGCAACCTATGCTCGGCGGCCACCGTCCCGGCCAGGTCGTAGCCGGCGTCGACGTGCCGGAGCACGCCGCTGGCCGGGTCGTTGCCCAGCACCCGTTCCAGCTTCGCGGCGGCCAGCTCGGTGCCGTCGGCCACGCACACCTGTCCGGCGTGGATCGACCGGCCGATCCCCACCCCGCCGCCGTGGTGGATCGACACCCAGGAGGCGCCGGAGGCCGTGTTGACCAGCGCGTTCAGCAGCGGCCAGTCGGCGATCGCGTCCGAGCCGTCGGCCATCGCCTCGGTCTCCCGGTACGGCGAGGCGACCGACCCGGCGTCCAGATGGTCCCGCCCGATCACGATCGGCGCCGCCACCGTGCCGTCCGCGACCAGCTCGTTGAAGCGCACCCCGGCCCGGTCCCGCTCGCCCAGCCCGAGCCAGCAGATCCGGGCCGGCAGGCCCTGGAACGCCACCCGCTGGCCGGCCAGTCGGATCCACCGGGCCAGCGGCTCGTTGTCGCCGAACAGCTCCAGCACTGCGGCGTCGGTGGCGGCGATGTCGGCCGGGTGGCCGGACAGCGCCGCCCACCGGAACGGCCCCCTGCCCTCGCAGAACAGCGGCCGGATGTACGCCGGCACGAACCCCGGGAACGCGAACGCTCGCTCGAACCCGCCCAGCTGCGCCTCGCCCCGGATCGAGTTGCCGTAGTCGAACACCTCCGCGCCGGCGTCCTGGAAGCCGACCATCGCCTCGACGTGCCGGGCCATGCTCGCCCGCGCCCGGTCGGTGAACTCCTCCGGCTTGGCGGCGGCGTAGTCCGGCGCGTCGCCCAGGTCGACATCGGCCGGCAGGTACGAGAGTGGGTCGTGCGCGCTGGTCTGGTCGGTGACGATGTCCACCTCCACCCCGCGGCGCAGCAGCTCCGGGAATACCACCGCGGCGTTGCCGACCACCCCGACCGAGATCGCCCGGCGGTCCCGGCGGGCGGCGCTGGCCCGCTCGACCGCCGAGTCCAGGTCCGCGGCGACCGTGTCCAGGTAGCCGGTGCCGACCCGCCGGGCCAGCCGGGCCGGATCCACGTCCACGATCAGACAGGCGCCGCCGTTCATGGTCACCGCCAGCGGCTGCGCCCCGCCCATCCCGCCGCAGCCGGCGGTCAGGGTAAGGGTGCCGGCTAGCGACCCGCCGAACCGTTTGGTGGCGACCGCCGCGAACGTCTCGTACGTCCCCTGCAGGATCCCCTGGGTGCCGATGTAGATCCAGGAGCCGGCGGTCATCTGCCCGTACATGGTCAGCCCGAGCCGCTCCAGCCGCCGGAACTCCGGCCAGCTCGCCCAGTCGCCGACCAGGTTGGAGTTGGCCAGCAGCACCCGGGGCGCCCACTCGTGGGTGCGCAGCACCCCGACCGGCCGGCCGGAGACCACCAGCATGGTCTCGTCCGCGGCCAGCGTGGTGAGGGTGCGTACCAGGGCGTGGTAGGACGGCCAGTCCCGGGCCGCCTTGCCGGTCCCCCCGTACACCACCAGGTCTTCCGGGCGCTCGGCCACGTCCGGGTCGAGGTTGTTCTGCAGCATCCGCAGCGCCGCCTCCTGCGGCCAGCCGCGGGCGGTGAGCCCGGTGCCCCGGCGGGCCCGGATCGGCTCCGGCATCGCCAACCACCTCCTGACCCGACCTTAGGCCACGGTTCTGGGCGAAACCCGTGCCGTGGTAGAACCGGCGGTGTGAGCACCCCCTACCGACTGCGCCGGGCCGTCGCCCGGACCCCGCTGGCCCGGCTGGCCGCGTTCCCGAGGCGGGCCGCCCGGGTGGCCCGGCACGACGCCCGGGTGCTCGGCGTCTCGGCCCGGTGGCTGTTCACGTCCCGGGAGCACCACAACTACACGTACGACCTGACTGCGCTCAACCGCACCCACCTGGCCTGGTTCGTGGCGCAGGTGTGCGGCGTGCCGGTGGCGGCGGTGCGAGGCTGGTTCGCCGAGCTGGACTCCGACGCCGCGCTGCGCGACCAGCTGGCGGCGGCGACCGCCGCCGCGGCCCGGCGCGGCCTGGCCGACCGGCAGGTGCGCTACGGCCGACGGATCGGGTGGTACGCGATGGTCCGGGCGCGCCGGCCGGCGCACGTGGTCGAGACCGGGGTGGACAAGGGGCTGGGCAGCAGCGTGCTGGCGGCGGCGCTGCTGCGCAACGCGGCCGAGGGGCACCCGGGGCGGCTGAGCGCGCTGGACATCAACCCGGAGGCGGGCTACCTGGTCGCGGCGCAACCGTGGTCCGGGGTGGTGGACCTGGTGCTCGGCGACTCGGTCGCCTCGATCGGCCGGCTTGCCACGCCGGTGGACCTGTTCCTGCACGACAGCGACCATGCGGCGGCGCACGAGCGGGCGGAGCTGGCGGCGGTGGAGCCGAAGCTGGCGCCCGGGGCGCTGCTGCTGACCGACAACGTGACCGGCACGGACGTGCTGGCGCGGCACGCCGAGGCGACCGGCCGGCGGTTCCTGGCGTTCACCGAGCGCCCGGCCCGGCACTGGTTCCCCGGCGACGGGATCGGCGCCGCCTGGTAGCTGGGCGCTCTGGTAGCCGGGCGCTCTGGTAGCCGGGCGCTCTGGTCGGCCCCGAGCCGCCGCGCCCGCTCGTTCATCGCCCGCAGGGCGCCGCTCACCGCAATTCCGGAACGATCGGCCCTGGCGTCTGGTGATGTGACTCACATCGGAGTTAACGTCTACCTCATACCCGCTCAAGGGAGGAGCCACTGATGGCTGAAAGCCTTAGCCGCCGAAGTCTGCTCCGCGGCACCGGCGCGGCGACACTCGGCGCGACGCTCACCGCGGTGGGTGCGTGTGCGAGCGAAGAAGGCGGGGGGCCCGCGGGGCAGGCCGGCCCCGAAGGGGGAGCCCCGGAGGAGACGTTCACCGAGCCGAGCACGCCACTCTCCGGCGACCTGCGCATCCTGGTGTGGAGCCACTTCGTGCCCAGCCACGATGACTGGTTCGCCGAGTTCACCAAGGCGTGGGGGGACCGGGTCGGCGTGAACGTCTCGGTCGACCACATCGACGTAGGCGATGTCCCCACCCGGATCGCGTCGGAGATCTCGGCTGGTCAGGGGCATGACCTGCTCCAGTACATCGCGCCGCTGTCCCAGTTCGAGCCGAGCGTGCTGGACATGACGGATGTCACCGACGAAGCGAGCCGGCGGTGGGGCGAGCAGCTGGAGCTGTGCCGCAAGTCCAGCTTCAACCCGGCGACCGAAAAGTTCTACGCGTTCTCACCGGGCTGGGTTCCGGATCCGGGCAACTACCGGCGGTCGTTGTGGGAGCCGGTGGGCTTCCCGAACGGGCCGACCACCTGGGAGGAGCTGCTCGAGGGCGGCGCCGAGATCATGAGCTCGCAGGGCGTACAGATGGGTCTGGGGATGTCCCAGGAGATCGACTCGAACATGGTGCTGCGGTCGCTGATGTGGTCCTACGGCGCCGCGATCCAGGACGAGAACGAGCAGGTGGTCCTGAACTCGCCGGAGACCATCGACGCGGTCGAGTACATGGCCCGGCTGTTCCAGGACACCATGACCGAGGAGGTCTTCGCCTGGAACGCCGCGTCGAACAACCAGGGTCTGGTGGCCGGCAGTCTCTCGTACGCGGTCAACTCGATCTCGGCCTGGCGCACCTCGCAGGAAACCAATCCCGACATTGCCGACGACATATTCTTTGTGCCGGCGCTGGGCGGGCCGAGCGGCGCGATCGCCGCCCAGCACGTCCTCTACAACTGGATCGTCCCGACCCACGCGGCGAACCCGGACGCCGCCAAGGAGTTCCTCCTGCACTACACGGAGAACTTCGCCGCGGCGACGTACGCCAGCAAGCTCTACGACCTGGCTGCCTGGAGCGAGCGGACCCCGCAGCTGGGTGGCTGGCTCACCAGCGACCCGTTCGGCGCGCAGCCGGTGGACAAGCTCGCGTTCCTGGCCGAGTCCGTCGACTGGAGCGTCAACATCGGCTACCCCGGCCCTTCCAACACGGCCATCGGCGAGATCTTCGGCACGTTCGTCATCCCGAACATGTTCGCCCGGGTGGCCCGCGGCGAGCAGCGCGCCGCCGACTCGGTCGATGACGCCACCCGCGAGATCGAGTCGATCTTCAGCAAGTGGCGCGACCAGGGGCTGGTGGGCGGCTAGGATCGGCGGTCATTGGATGTCAGCGGTAGTCACAGTCAGGGACCTGGTCAAGACCTTTGACCACGGCAAGGTACGGGCGATCGACGGCGTGGACCTGGCGACCGAGCAGGGCGAATATCTTGTCCTGCTCGGTCCCTCCGGGTGCGGCAAGACCACGCTGCTGCGTACGATCGCCGGACTGGAGCGGCCCACCACCGGCCAGGTGTGGATCAACGGGTTCGACGTCACCGGGCTGCCACCGCGGGCCCGCCGGATCGCGATGGTGTTCCAGAGCTACGCGCTCTATCCACACAAGACCGTGCACGCCAACATCGTGTTTCCGCTCCGCGCCGCCAGGATGGCCCGGCCCGACCGGGAGCAGAAGGTGCGCTGGGCGGCCGAGCTGCTCGGCATCATTCCCCTGCTGGGCCGCAAGCCACGCCAGCTCTCCGGCGGCGAGCGGCAGCGGGTGGCGCTGGCCCGGGCGTTGGTCCGCGAGCCGGCCGTCTTCCTGCTCGACGAGCCGCTGTCCAACCTGGATGCGCAGCTGCGGGCTACCGCGCGGGACGAGCTGAAGCGGTTCCAGCAGGAGATCGGCACCACCACGATCTACGTCACGCACGACCAGGCGGAGGCGATGGGCCTGGGCGACCGGATCGCCGTGCTGTCCGCGGGACAGGTGCGACAGGTCGGCCATCCGGTGGAGGTGTACGACGACCCGGCCGACACGTTCGTCGCCAGGTTCATCGGGTCGCCGCCGATGAACCTGGTCGCCCGCGACGGTGTGCTGGTCGGGTTCCGGCCGGAGCACCTGCTGCCCGCTGATGCGGTGCCGGCCGGTGACCGGGTCCGGCTGAAGCTGGCCGTGGACCGGATGGAGTACCTCTCCGGTGACCGGCACCTCTACGGCCGGGTGAGTGGGCTCGGTCCGGAGACCCGGGTGGTGGCCCGGCTGCCGGCGACCGTGACCTCGCCGATCACCGCCGGGGAGGCGTACGACTTCGTGGTGCTCCGGGACCGGCTGCGGTTCTTCGACGCCCGTACCGAGCGGCGCACGGACCCGGTGCCGCTATGAGCTCCGTCAGCGCTGGAGCCGACCCCGGGGCAGTGACCGCGGTGGAGGTGACCGAGGCGCCGACCACCGGGTCGCCGGCGGCCGCCCCGCGCAAGCGGCTGGCGGACCGGGAGGGCGCACTCGCCTGGATCTTCCTGATGCCGAGCGTGGCGTACATCATCGTGTTGGTGGGGGTGCCGTTCGCGCTCGCGATCGGGTTCGCCTTCTCCGACGTGACCGCCGGTGACCCGTCGTTCGACTGGGTCGGGCTGCGCAACTTCCGGCGGGCGTTCGACGACCCGGTGTTCTGGCAGTCGCTGACCAACACAGTGATCTTCACCGGCGTCTCGATGGTGCTGATCGTGCTGCTCGGCAAGGTGCTCGCGAACATCCTGATCGCCAACTTCCGGGGCAAGTGGCTGGTGCGGTTCGTGGTGCTCCTGCCGTGGACCACACCGGTGGCGCTGTCATCGATCGCGTGGCTGTGGATGCTCGACTCGATCTTCTCACCCATCGACTGGGTGCTGCGGGAGGTCGGCCTGCTCGGGGAGCAGGGCGCGCTGCTCGGGTCGGGGTCCAACATGTACTGGCTCGGCAAGCCAGGGCTCGCGATGGCGTCGGTGATCGCGGTGCACGTGTGGCGGATCACCCCGCTCGCCGCCGTGATCATGATGGCCGGGCTGGTGGCGATCCCGCGAGACATGGAGGAGGCGGCCCAGGTGGACGGCGCCGGCTACTGGCGGCGGATGGTCGAGATCACGATCCCGCTGGTGCTGCCGGTGGCGGCGGTCGCCGCCCTGTTCGGTGTGGTCTTCACGTTCACCGACTTCGCGGTGGTCGACGTGCTCACCCGCGGCGGTCCCAATAACTCCACGCAGGTGCTGACCAGCTGGGCGTTCTTCCGGGGCATCGAGGGCGGCGACATCGGGCAAGGGGCGGCGACCGCGCTGTTCATCTTCCCGATCCTGCTGGCGGCCGCGATCGCGATCCTGCGGGCGGTTCGGCGAATGGACGTGCGCTGATGACGATGACGACGATGCCGACGACGACGACCGATGCCGCCGCCGCCGAGGCGGCGGCCGCGGACCGGCTGCGCCGCCGCTACGCCCGCCGATACGTGGCGCGGCGGATCGGGGTGTACGTGGCCGCGGCGGCGGCGGCATTCGTGTGCGCGGCGCCGTTCCTGTGGAGCATGATCACGGCGTTCAAGCAGAACCGTGACCTCTACAACCCAGCCAACAGCCCGTTCCTGTTCAACCGGCCGGCCACCTCGGATCACGTGACCTATCTGTTCGACCGGACCGCGTTCGTCACCTTCGCCTGGAACACCCTGTGGGTCGGCACGCTCGTGGTGGCGATCACGCTACTGCTCGGCCTGCCCGCCGCGTACGCCCTGGCGCGGCTGGAGCGGCCGTGGGCCGGCTGGTTCGGGGTGGCGATCTTCCTGGTCTACCTGGTGCCGCCGACCCTGCTGTTCCTGTCGATGTCGCGGGTGGTGGTGGAGCTCGGGCTGCAGGACTCCACCTGGTCGCTGGTGGTCGTGTACCCGACGATCACGATCCCGGTGTCGGTGTGGCTGCTGATCGGGTTCCTCAAGACGGTCCCGCGGGACATCGAGGAGCAGGCGATGGTGGACGGCTACAGCCGGCTTTCGGCGTTCTGGCGGGCCGTTGTCCCGCTCGCCTTCCCGGGCGTGGTGGCGGTGGTCGTGTTCGCTTTCACGTTGACCGCGAGCGAGTACATCTACGCGTTGTCGTTCGTGTCCCCGACCAACGAGAAGGTCATCTCGACCGGGGTCCCGACTGAGCTGATCCGGGGGGACGTGTTCTTCTGGCAGTCGCTACAGGCCGCTACCTTCCTGGTGGCGGTGCCGATCGCGTTCGTGTTCAACCTGTTCCTGGACCGCTTCATCGCCGGCTTCACCCAGGGCGCGGTCAAGGGGTGACCCGCGCGCCGGGATCTGGACGGCAGCCGGATCGGCCGAGATCGGTGGACCTTGTTCGCGTACGAGCCGGACCCGGTCCCTAGAGGTCGCCGGGCTCCAGGTACCACCACCCATTGCCGAGGTCGACTCCCGCCCTCACCCGCGCCAGTGCGCCGAAGAGGTCGACGGTCAGGTCCGACCGGGGATAGCAGTCACAGAACACGTATCCGCCCGCGTCGTCCGGAATGCCCAACCACTGCGGGAGAAACACGACCGGCACCCGGTCTTGCTCGCCGACCTTGGCCACGTTGCCGGTGGTCGACAGGTCGCGCAGGTACCACGGCAGAGGCTCGCCGTAGTATTCGTCGGATACGCCGATAGACCCGTCCCGGACGCCGGCCGCCACAGCGTCGAAGGCGTACCGGTGCGTGACGTAGTACGGCGCCGGGTGCACCAAGACGGCCCAGCTGGCGACCTGGGTACACGCTATGCCGAGCACCACCGCCGTCGCCGCTAACACAAGTCGTCCACGGCGTGCCTGCTTCAGCCGCCACAGTGTGAGTCCGATGGCGACCAACCACAGCGCCAGCTCGAACCGCGGGGACACGTACGTGAGAAGGGAGACATTCTCGACGTTGGCGGCGTCGTACCCGATGACACATGTCCATGCGATCAGGAGTCCCAGCCAGCCGAACCACTCCAACCACGACCCCCGCCCAGCCTTCACGGTGCTCGAGTGGTCCATGGCCGAACTATTCCACAGTGGCAGATTGAGCGGGGTCCGCGCAGGCGGTGAGCGGACGGGTACCCCGGCACCCAGGCCCGAGGAGCCGCTCGGGCCTCTGGCTCTCCGGTGCGGTCAAGTGCTACCCGCGCGCCGGTCTCGGCGGGTATGGTGCCGGCGTGGCGAAACTATGGAAGGGTGTGGCGGCGACGGTCGGCCGGGTGGGCCGGCGGGGGTCGCCGGTCGTCCTGGCCGCCGGCCTCACTCCCAGTCCGGCCCGTCTGGCGCGGCGACGGCAGGTCGGCGCCCTGCAGCGCCGGCGGCTGGTCTACGCCCCGGACCTGGACGGGCGAGCCGATCCGGGCGAGATCGTGTGGACCTGGGTCGCGTATGAGGAGGACCCGGGTCAGGGCAAGGATCGTCCGGTACTGGCGGTGGGCCGGCAGGGCCGGAACGTGTTCGGCCTGATGCTGTCCAGCCGTGACCGGGACGGCCAGCGGCACTGGCTCGCTCTCGGCCCCGGCGGGTGGAACCGGGACGGCCGCCCGAGCTGGGTTCGGCTGGACCGGGTCCTCATGATGCGGGAGGACCGGATCCGGCGGGAGGGCGCGGTGCTGGACCAGGACCGGTTCGACCGGGTGGGCCAGGTGCTGCGCACCGGCTACGGCTGGACCTGACCGACTGTTCGCGATTCGAGGTTCCATGGATCCGTACGAGGCCGGCTACGCGACCGGCCAGCTCATGTTCACGGTGTGCTGTGTCGTCACCGTGCTCGGCGCGATCGGAGCCGCGATCTGGGGCGCGGTTGCCTATTCGCAGCGGTCGCGGGCCAGGGTCCCACCGCCGCCCTATCCGCCGCGGCCGCCCGCTCCGCCGCCCCAGCAACCGAATATCCAACGCCAGGTCGCCTGCACCTCGTGCTCGGGCGTCACGCGCGGACTGCCATGCACTGTCATCGGCAGGAGTGCGCACGCATCGGGCGGCATGCCGGTTGATCAACTTTACACAGCGTGACCGGGCCTGAAAGCTGAGCGCGCGACCCGCGGCCTATTTCTTCAGTTGAAGTGGCTAGCATCAGACCTGCTGCAACTCTTCCGGACGCACCTGCGACCGTGGGCTGATCGGCCCAAAGACGTTTCTGCGACGCGCTGGGACATCTCACGCAGTAGATGTGTCGCGCAATCATTCTCCTGGGAGGACTCCATGACGACCGCGGCCGATGACGCCCACCGATGTGCGCGCGCCCTCCTCGCGAGCTTGGACGAGCAGCAGCGCCGCCTGGTCCGTGGCGACCTCGGCGACTCCGGCCTTCGGCAGTGGACTTATCTGCCGGGGGACCGTCCCGGCCTGTCGATGGAGTACCTCACTGGCACCCAGCACGCCCTCGCGGTCGAGCTGCTTCGGTCAGCCCACTCTTCCGAAGGCGGCGATCTGGCCGTCGGCGCGGTCGAGATCGAGCGGGTCAGGCGGGAACTCGCGACCGGCTCACCGCCGGAGGGTGACCGGTACTGGCTGCGGGTGCTCGGCGACCCGGACGGCGACGAGCCGTGGGGCTGGCGGATCAACGGCCACCACCTGGCCGTGCACGTCATCGTGGCGCCCGGCGGCACGACGATCACGCCTCACTTCGTCGGTTCAGAACCGGCCGTCGTACCCTCCGGGCCGCACGCCGGCCGCCGAATCCTCGGCCTCGAGGAGGACCTGGGCCGCCAGCTGGCGACCGGGCTTGACCCCGACCAGCGTGCGCTCGGCATCAGCGCCGACGTTGCTCCCGACGACATCCTCACCCGGGCCGACCCGGTGGCCGACCCCACGCTCCTGCTCGAAGGCATCGGCCGTGACCTACTGCGTCCGGCGCAGCAGGAGCTTCTCGACCAGTTGGTCCAGCGCTACCTCAACCGCGCACCGGCACCGTACGCCCGGGCGTGCTGGCGCGACGCCGAGGCGGCGGGCCTCGACCGGATCCGGTTCGCGTGGGCGGGCCCGACCGCACTCGGGCAGGGTCACTACTACAGCATACGCGCACCCCAATTCCTCATCGAGTACGACAACAACCAGGACGACGCCAACCACGCCCACTCCGTATGGCGGCACCTGCGCGACGACTGGGGTGCCGACCTGCTTCGGGATCACTACGCACGGCTCCACCCCGCCAAGTGACCAAGACTCCGGAGAGTGCGGTTCTGTCAGCAACGACTGTGTCGGCGTTGGTGCCGTCATGCTCGGCTGTGACCCTACGAAATGACACGGACGCGCGCGGAGCGGCAGAAGCGTGCACCGAAGCCCTGAACACGCCACGAATGTCGCTGCCGAACGCTACGGTCCACGCTGTGAACGACACCTCCATTACGCGGCAGGCCACACGACACGACTACGTTGATCGCATGGAGCGCCGCGACTGGCGCCGCCATGAGAGGCTCGCGACGCGAGGACCCGCTTCTCGTGGAAACCATTCCGGGAAATAGCACGGAATAGTCTCCACGGGAAGCGGAATTGGTTGCTGGGTCGGGTGACCTCGCGACTCGCGACGGCGTCCGCGGGTCGCCGTTGGCGGGGTCGGGTTGCGGTTGGTGACCTGACCGGGTCCCCGTGAAGTGGTCCACCTGTTGTGAGAGTCCGATGCTCCATGATGGGGCAGGGAGGACAGTTCACGATGGGTACCAGAAGGCGGCACACACCCGAGCAGATCATCCGCAAGCTGCGCGAGGGCGAGAGGC